>JBCCIM010000224.1 GCA_039111535.1 Bacteroidota bacterium
CGACCTCGTCATCCGCAAAGGATTTCAAGAAATTTACAAGCACGATGAGCTGCCCAAACCCAAAGCTATCGATGCGTTTGGCGAAAAATGGCGTCCTTACCGATCTATTGCCAGCTGGTACATGTGGCGCGTGATCGATGGCGATAATGCCGCATGGTAAGCTGGGCGGGTGCATGCAGCCTGCGTAAATGTCGTAGCCTGCCTGCATTACCCGCTGTTTGATTTGGTTGATTGCCCCGTTTGTTGGTAGATTTCCCCCGTTTTATTGCTCGCACCGTTACCCACAAAGCTGTCCGTTGCTTGTTTAAAGCCTTTCGTTCAGCAAAATACTTCGATTCCCATGCTGCAAGCGCTCCAGACATTTCTTGGTTCGTATATCAGTGACGTACGGCTTCAGGCTGTGGTCATCGTGGTGCTGTCGTTTATTCTGGCTAAAATTGTGGATGTTATCTGCGGCCGGGCCATACGCTCGTTGACGGGTCGTACCCGGTCTGATGTGGACGACAAGGTAATTGATGTATTACACAAGCCTATTTTTCGCACGGTTGCCTTGCTTGGGGTAATGCTGGCCTTAAGCGTGCTTGGATCCGAGACGGATATGGTAGCCGTTGGCCGGCGTGTTATTATCACGTTGATCATTCTGATCTGGTTATTTGCTGCCCTGCGTCTTGCGCGGACGCTTATCACCGCAACCAGTGAAAACAAACAATCGCGGATGGTACAAAAAGCGACCGTCCCGCTGTTTGATATCGCGGCGAAGGTGATCATTTTTGCGCTTGGTAGTTACTTGATTCTTATTTCCTGGGATATCAATATCAGTGGGTGGTTGGCTTCTGCTGGTATTGTTGGCCTGGGTATTGGCCTTGCTGCACAGGATACCTTTGCCAATTTGTTTGCCGGCCTCTCTATCCTCGCTGATTCGCCTTACAAAATAGGAGACTTCATCGTACTTGATGGTACCGAACGGGGACGGGTTACCCGAATCGGGTTGCGTAGCACCCGGGTGTTGACCAACGACATGATAGAGATTACCATCCCCAATTCGATTATTGCCAATTCAAAAATTGTAAATGAAAGTGGCGGGCCAACGGTTAAGCAACGGCTCCGAATTCCGATTGGTGTGGCGTATGGCGTAGCACTTGATGATGTGGAGCGTGCGTTGCTGGCAGTTGCTGCAGGGGAGGAGATGTTGGCGATGCATCCGGCACCATCAGTACACTTTGCCGGCTTCGGCGATTCTGCGCTCGATTTTGAATTGCGTTGCTGGATCACGACACCGGACAAGCGAGAACAGATTGTTAACCGAATCAATCGCAGTTTGTATGAACAACTCAATGCATCTGGTATCGAAATACCGTTTCCGAAGCGAGACATTTACATCAAAGAGATGCCAAATGCTTCTTAAACCAACGAAGTAGTGCCAATTCTAAAGCGATTAAGAAAATACGGTTGATTCCCTACCCTTCGACGTGCCCTTACTTCCGTATTACCGGCCATTCGGAGCGAATATTGTATCTATAGAACCATGTGTAAATGGCTGTAAAAACGCGCTTTGCGTTTTTTTAATGAGAATGGAAGTTCGTCTTTGCAATGCACGCGGCAAAAAGCCCCAACGATGATGTTTATTTTAATCAAAAGTGTCCCTCGGAGATTATGTCTCGGACGGATCAACTTGACCCCTTCGTGCGTGTTAAGATACGAAGCAAGATCAGTAGGGAATTCTACCGGCTGATCGTTCCAAGTACACCTCTTGAAATTGCAAGTTCTTTGTATCTACATCCCTCTACCACTAGGGAAGAGGCTCATAACACTTCACACCTGACCGCCTCTGCCCCCTTAGACCTTGCGATGTCCCTTACACCACGTATTGGAGGGAGATCATGAAAACACCTCAAACAGAAAATAAATTCTCGCTCTATCTGAGCTACGCTGTCCTTGGCGTAATTTTTATCGTTGATTGCCTCGTCCCTTTTGGCATCTTCGGCGGCGTCCCGTATGTCATCGGCCTCATCGTATTGATGTGGGTACTAAAACCCTCTGATGTGATTTGGTTTAGCGCTTCATGCGGCATTGCTACCGTACTGGCTTTCTTCCTGGGAGAAGACTATACCGTATTGGGCGGGTTGATGAACCGGTTGATGGCTATTTTTACGATGGTTGCCATGGCGATGCTCATCAAGCGGCAAGACGATATTACCGATCAGCAAGCTGAACAGCAAAAGCACCTCAACTCGGTTGTAGAAAAACGAACAGAGGGTCTGAAGCAAGTTGTTGATCAGTTGGAAGAGATGAAAATCAGGCTTGCCGAATCTGAAGAGTTAGGACATTTTGGGTTCTGGGAATTCTATCCTTCGAACCAGCAGATGATCTGGTCAAACGGCGTATTTGCTATTTATGGTTTTCCCATCACGCCGCAAGCGCCATCGATGCAGGAATTCCTGGATCAGTGCCACACGGAAGATGCGCAGACGTTGCAGCGCTCGATCCAGTATGGCTTGACCGAGAAGAAACCGTATACGGTTGAGTATCGACTCATTATGCCTGATGGCAACGTAAAATGGATTTACAACCGCGGCCGGCCCATTGTGAACAAGCAAGGCAGCGTTGAAATGCTGGTGGGCACCATACAGGATGTTACCACCTTAAAGCACAGCCAGGAATCTGTGCAGGCCAACCGGGCGCGTTACACCACCCTCTTCAAGAGTGCTGCAGTGGGCAAGGCCCTCATGATTCCCAATAAGCGCATTCTTGAGGTCAACACCGCTTTTGTCCGTTGGGTGGGATATCCTGAAAAAACCCTGCTCAAAATTCCAATTGAAAAGCTGATCCACGAAGATGACCGCAGCATGGACAATGCCTATGCGCGAGAAATGATCAGCGGTGAAATTGAGTTTTATCAGAAAGAAAAACGTTTCATCCGCCGCGATGGGACCATTTTATGGGGCTTGTTTAGCGTTTCGCCCGTACACGATGCAGAAGATAAAATTTCTTGTTTTGCTGTAGAGGTGATTGATATCACCGCACACAAGAACACTGAAATGGCGATGAAGAAGGCCCAGGAATCCTGGCATGATGCTGAAGAAGCTGTGACGGAAAGCGAGGCTTCGCGCCGGCTGGCTGAAACTGCCTTAAAAGACAGTGAACGCGCCAGGCAGATCGCCGAAGCTGATCTGGCTGCAGCGCAAGAGGAATTAAAAACACTGCGCAAACAGTCTGCGCTGCAGGCTTCTCCCGTGGCGTCTATCACGCCGCATCCAGGAGAACGCATGGCTGACCGGACAGCAACTACGTCTTTTGATACATCAGATATTATCAGCCCGGCACCAGTCAACATCCCGCAGGCAAATTATCCGCGGCCAGACGTATTACCGGACAATGAGGTTGGGCTGGAGATTTTTGCTGAAAACATGCCGGCTCCGCGGCCTGAGGCAACGGGAGACTCAATTCCCGACGCGCCGCTGACCGACAAGCCACTTGCTGAGTCCATCATACCAGAAGTTGAGCCGCCTGAACCTTTCCCCGTGGCGCAGTCCCTGATGGAACCGCCTGCTGCGGATATCAATGGTGACCAGGCTATTCCTGAGCCGGCACCAGCGCCGGTTGCTGTGGATCAGACAGCCACTCCTCCTCCCGCGACACCAGCGGCCAATGCTGCACCCGGCATGACGCAGGATAAATTTAACCGGTTAATTGACAATCCAAACAAACTGATTGCTTCTATCGGATATGATGGGTGTTACAAACGCGTAGGACCCGGGTTACCTACGGAACTGGGTTTTGAGTTGGATGAACTGGATAACCAGCATTTCCTGAACTTTATTCATCAGGAAGACCGCGCCCTGGTGCAGGATCAGTTACAGAAGATCCGTAAGAGGCAGCCGATCTCGCGCATCAGTATGCGGCACATGAGCAAGTTTGACGGATATCGCCGTTTTGTATGGGATGCCTCCGTTGATGATGAGCGTGAACTGATTTACTCGGTGATGCGTCCGGATATCGAGTTTACGGGTATGGGTGCCGAGCCGGCACCTGCCGCGGTTTTAGTTGAACCTGCGCCGCAGTCCGAACCTGAAGTAGCGCCAGCGCCCGAAGCAGCACCTGCGCCTGAACAGCCTGTGATGGAAGTGCCAGAGCAACCTGCCTATGTTCCCGAGCCACCGGTTGCACCCGATCCTGTTCTACCAGCGCCAGTTACACCAGCGCCAGTTACCCCAGCGCCTGTTGCTCAAGAACACGTACAACCGGAGCCGGTAAATCCGGAGTCAGGATATTCAGCGGCTGCGCAGCCAGCACCTGAAGCCCCAGTTGCTGATACCAAAACACCGGAAGATGCCGCATTACCTGTTGCGCCAGCAGAACCCGTTGCGCCAGTTGAAGAGACCGGTATTTTACGCCCTGTCATTCATCAGCAGGAAGTGTCTAAAGCGCCGCGGCCACCGCTGCCGCAGCGACGTCCTGAGCCGATTGGTGCGCATGCGCCACCGCCGCGTAGCAAAACCCCTGGTGAAGTAGACTGGCGCCGGCTGACAGACCGCATGCCATTTCAGGTTTGGATGCTTAGCACAGACCGCTCGTGCAAGTACGTCAACAAAAAAGTACGTGACTTTACAGGGTTGCCTTTTGAGCAGTTGGAAGGCAAAGGCTGGGGCAAAGCAGTGCATCCGGAAGATTACCGGAAGTATCTGGCATACTACGGGCGCGACTTTGAGAAGTGGGAACCCATGGGGTGCATGTATCGCTTGCGCCGAAATGATGGCATCTATCGTTGGATGCAGGAGTCTAGTGTACCCATTCGCCGGCCCGACGGGTCGCTGGAGGGTTATCTGCTGACTTGTATGGATGTTTCGCTTCTTAAAACCGTTGATAGCAAATTTACACGCGCATTTGACGATGCGGTCAACCTTGTAGACGTGAAGTCGGCTTTACATCCGTGCCAGAAGGAAGAAAGCCAGCACGCATTGTCGGACGCAATCAAAATTGCGGATGCGTTGATGTTGAATGCCGATGAGGTTCCGAACGCAACGCTTGCGCGGCTTATGGATTATGCCGGTAACCGGCTGCTCTACTATGTCAACGCGGTGGTTACGTTTGGCAATGCAGATAAAGATGCGAACGATCTGCTCAAACGCAGCGTCTCCATCGAGTCTGTGCTTGAAAGCACGGTCGAAATGCTCGCGCCCTTGCGCCGCGAGGAGGGGCCGCGCTTCCAGATCAATTACCGCGACGATGAGTTGCGCGTGATGGTTGATAAAGTGTTGGTACACCGACTTTTTGAAATCCTCATGCGCAACCTGCTGGAGTGGGCTGAGTCGCGGATCATCACCATTGATATTATCGAACAGGACAATGAGGGGATCGTTGAGATCAAACACATTGGCCCTGTGCTGAATGCCGGCCACCTGCTTACGCTTGAAGATGTCTTCCGCGCAGGAAAGGCGACCATTTTGCAGAAGAAAGCCGGCCTCGAGCTTTCGTTGATTAAGCGTTTGGCTGAGGCAATGACTGGCGGTATGGCTGTTCGTGTTGATGAAGATGGCGACCCCATGATTGAGGTCAGGTTTAACCTCTCTGAAACAGCCAGTGCAGAAGATAGCATTCCTGTAATTGATGAAGCACTTCGTGGTGAAGCGCCGGTGCCGCCAGCGCAGGTACAACAACTTACCGAAGTAGCTGACGCTATTGCCTCGCTCGATCCGCCTGCAATGCAGCCTGAGGCCGTACCTGTAGAACCGGTGATACCAGAGCCAGTCGTGCCGGCACCCCAGCCTGTAGAGGCAGCCCCGGCTCCTGTGGCTACTGCGCCGGCGCCACAGCCTGTGGAGGCAGCTCCGGCCCCGGTTGACGAAGAGATTCTTATCCACGAAAATGGTAACGGTCAGGCAGCGATAACGCGACATAAGGTACTCGTGGGCGAAACCAACAGTGAAACCCAACGCCTCGTCAGATCTTTGCTGCAGCCTTACTATGACCTTACCATTGTGCCGAGTACCGACGATTTGTTGAAGCAAGCTGATACAATGCAGTACGACTTGCTCATGCTCGATGTACAATTGCAAGGTGGCAAAAGTGGGGTGGATGTACTCCGTGAGTTACGCAAACGGCCGCAGTACACGCGGATTCCTGCAATTGCGGTAGCCGCAAGTACAACGGCAATGGATCAACGCGAACTGATTGATCGGGCCGGCTTTGATGGATTCTTGCGCAAGCCTTTCTCCATTGTCGAATTGCTCGAAACCGTAGAGCGCATGATCGAATCGTAAAGCAACTACTCCGCCAGAGGTAGAGGTGTAAGGCTGTGGTAGGCTCACGGTTATCTAACAGATGTAAAGTATTGTAAAGTGCGCAGCCTTGAGCTAATTCTCCCGTAGTTACTGTTTAGGCAAGTACATGAATGTCTCATGATATTGCACCCGCCGCAAGGGTGATGTGCAATAAGACCCAAGCCTGAACAAGACTATGAAAACAACAGATAGATTACCTTTCTTTGAAGTTGAGCCGCATCCGGCAGATGAGCGTTTTGGGAGCATCAAAGCGCACAGTGATACGCTCGGGCCAGTTGGGCAACTCGACTATTTTCACGGCAACTCTTCCGATATTTATTCGCAAGTTGAGCAGCCTAAAGCATTCTATATAACCAGCCTTGCGATTAAAAAAGGTGATATTCGCCAGAGCCTGGAAAAAGGCCTGTTATACCTGGCAGCCTGTATCGCAGATAGTGTTGGTGAGGAAGTGATTTACTGCCGGCCAAGTTACGCCGCTGTAACCCCCATGCATCGCAACCACGATTTGTGGGAGATCATTGGCGTCCGCAAACTACTCGATAACTACAAAGCCCTGAGTCAGGCGGTATAAGGCGACGCTGCGTCTGCTAGACATGCCGGCCGGGTAGCTCGAGGAGGTCTTGCACGCGCGGTAAGAATGAAAGGGGCTTCAGGAAGAATTACCCTTCGGTCTCGGTGTTGTCGGATGCATCACTAAGCAACTGCACAACCTGATCGTATGATCGCGCTCGTGCTTCCGTGAGTGGTGATTTGCTGAACTTGTTGAGCGAGAGCGGATTTGCACCTTCATTCAACAACATCTGGATCACGTCTGAATGTCCCTTCTTTGCTGCCAGGTGCATCGCAGTGTCACCGGTGCGGGTTTGTGCTTCCAGATTGGCATTGGCAGCAACAAGTTTCTGAAGCACATCCAAATGCCCTTGTTGCGCCGCGTGATGTAACGGCGTCATGCCTCGCTTGTTGGGCTGGTCGACAGCCGCTCCTTTGCTGATGAGCAAGTCAACGATACTGGATGCGCCGAGCAGCGATGCAGCATGCAACGGCGTTGCGCCAAATGCTGTCGAGGCATTCACATCGGCTCCGTGTGCTATGAGTTGTTTGACTACGTCCTGGTTTTTTACAAACAGGCGCACGCCATGCAAGACAGACTCTCCAAAATTGGTTTTCTTACTGATGTCTGCTCCCGATTCGAGCAAGATTCGAACGATATCTGCGTGCCCCAATTCAGCAGCTATGTGTAACGCTGTGCGGTCGTTACCAATTGCATTATGCGTATAAAGATTGACGTCAGCACCATTTTTGAGTAGAAGGCGGACGGTTTGGGTAAGGCGTCGTTCAACGGCCCAGTGTAAAGAAGCGTAGCCGTCTTGTTTGTTGACGTGGTTGATGTCTACGCCCTGCGTAAGCAGTACGCGCTGCGTCTGGGTGTCGTTATTCCAAACGGCGCGTTCAAATTTCTTTTGTAGAGAGTCCGCTGATGGGGCAATGCGCTGTGGTGCCGGCGCATCCATCTCAGGCGCTGTAAAGGTTTTCAAATCAACCGAAGTTGCTACTTGTTCAGTTGAATAAGTAGGGAGGTATAGAAAAATCAGGGTTGTTAAAATGAATAGCGCCTGGAATAACTTCATGCTACACTGCCCGGACTAAAAAAGTTGATGTCGTTATACGTACTGCTTAGCATAAGCGAAGCCAACTGCTTCAAGTGATGGTTAACCCGGCTGTGGTGGTGTATGCTGTCATCAGAGAAAAAAAATAGCCCGATTCCAGTCTGGAGGTGCCGTGGAAACCGGATCGGGCTCAAGTTTTTGCCGCGAGGCGATAGTAGAGCGTTAGCTCTGTGTGCGATATTCATGGCGGTTTGCTCCTGATTCCCCCGCCGTGAACCTCTTTTATACGCGGCCTTGATATGCAGCATATGAGTGGGTTTGCCACTACATATCAAAGTATATGCCAAGATGTGGGTCGACATAAATCCTCTAAAATTAGGCCAGAATAAGCGATTCTAAAAAATAAAAGGCGTATCGTTTTGATACGAGCACGCTGATTGAGTCTCGTTATTCAAACTATAAGTGTGTTTTCAGGGCGAGCGATTAGCGAATTTTTACCACGTAAGCAGCACCAGGCTGCTGATCAGATACCTGTCCGATCACGGCAAATCCACCACCTGCAGCGATAGCAGTCCCAAAATCTACAGCACCCACATCAAAAATCCTACGTTGTTTCCATTCATCGAGTGCACTGCTGTAACGGAATTCATAAACCACGCGGTCGATGTTGAAGTTTTTCCCAAGCTGTTCATCATAGCCGGCAATCAATGCGCTCTGGCCATCAAAAGAAACAGTGGATCCAAACGCACCCGATTTGTAAGGGACATTGGGTTTGATGATTTGCTTCAACCCCCATACGCCGTCTTCGCTGCGTTCATACAAGGTCGCGATCCCAGACTTTTTGCTTCCATCCAAACTTTCTCCAGCAAGGATGTATTTATCATCGAGGGCAACACTAATAAAAATGTCATCAATCCCCCCGATCCGTTTTGCTTCCGACCAGCGGTTGGTTTGTGGATCCCGTTCAAAGATGTACAGTGATCCTGGCTTTTCTTTGTAATACATCGAAGCCGTGACAACGGCATAGTCTCCATCGAGCGCACCTGAGCCGCCAAATACACCATAGGCTCGAGAACCGCTGCCCGATAGGCGTGTCGTCTGTTTCCAAATGCCGGCGTCGTTTCGTTCATAGATATAGGCTGCGCCGCTGTATTCATGTCGAATAGGGTCGCCAGAGGTGGCTACGAGTAGCCGGTCGCCATCGAGTGAAACTGAGGCGGCAAAAGAGCCTTCTTCCACATCGCTCCTGTGGCTAATTTTAAAAACTTCTTTCCATTCACCAGAGGTTGAATCACGCTCAAAAATGTAGGCAGCGTTGGAGGCATTCCGGCTGGGGAAAGCGCCGGAGGCAGCAATGACAGCTCTGTCTCCGCTAATAGAAAGGGAGCGGCCAAAGAAGTCGCCGATCACACAGTCGCGTGGCGTGAGTCGGGCTGCCTGAGACCACGTGCCTTCGGTCGAGTCGCGTTCAAAAACGTAAGCTGCGCCGGCATTGGGGCCACAAGTTCGTTCTGCACTGGCCCCAACAAGTGCCCGGTTACCATCGATGGCTACCGAAGAGCCAAAAGCATTGCCAATGGTTGTGTCGGGGTGCGGAATTTTGAAAATTTGTGCTTCGACCTGTTGCAAGGGCGCAAGCAAGAGTAGGGCTGTCAACAACAGGCCCAGTATACGCGTTGATGGACGGCGATTTTTCAAAAGGCTGCTTTTCAAAAGGCTGTGCAATGTTAGGAAGCTATGCATGATTCAAATAGTTACGCTGGGAAACGGAGTACCTTACTAGTTTGTGCCGCTGCATCATTGATGTTACCCATTCAGGTCACATGTTGTTTAGCACATGGCCGCGCGGCAATCCTCCGCTGCCCTTAATACCTGTCCAACATACAAATGACAGGCCATGTCTATTATACACGTAAATCTATCGTTTTGCGTATGCTGGTTGTCCACAATAGTATGCATCGCGCAAGCAGTGTGACTACAAGCAGCATTGCCATCCTTTTCTA
>JBCCIM010000225.1 GCA_039111535.1 Bacteroidota bacterium
CATGTGATACACGGTCTGCCATTTTACCTCTGCACCGTCTTTTTGTAAAATAGAGGCAGCAATCCTTTTCCAGTGGCTCGCGCCGTTGTTATGGAAAAAGTCGCGCCCAATTTGCGCCTTTATATCGACAGGTTTATCGCGGCGGTAGAACCATTTGCGTAGCGTGTCTGCCGGCGCTCCTGTACCATTTACGCGCGTAAATCCCCAGTACAGGCCCGTCTGGTGTTTATGGTGCCCCGGGCTGTATTCCGTTAGTGATCCATTGCCGTCAGGCGCCATGATCGGGTGCAAATAGGGGCGCATCTGCGCTTTGGCTTGCTGTGCCAAAACAAGGACGTCATTCTCCGCATTGTAGATGGATATTTCTTCTCCCTTTTCGTCTTGCTCAACGTAGAAACTTGTGCTTTGAGCAGTGGCGAGATGATAAGGGAAAAGTAGGCAAACAGAGCTAAAGAGTAAGAGAAGACGCGTTTTCATACCTGATAGGATGGCGATGAGTATTATGCTTATAATAGCATTTTCTGCAAGAATTCTCCAGCCGGCAAGGTGCCCAGCAAAAAAGCCCAACCGATTTTGATCGATTGGGCTTTCCTGATATTGTGTTGATCAGTTTTGTGATGAAGGCGGGACCATGCCATTCATCCGTAAATAAGTAGCCAGACTGCCGTAGTGTTCGTACGTGTGCGTTGAGTTAAAAGACAGGATGGCCGAGACCGTCATATCTGTGCGTCGCTCGCCACCGAAAAACTCCTTAATTTCTTCCCCTTTTTTATCGGTCATCTCAGCATACACTTTCTCGCAGTACACAAAGCTTTCTTTTACAGCGGTGTGTATGGCGTTGCGCGTTGTGGCTATTTCAACGTAGTTGCCTTCAGCAGGATTTTCTTCGCCGGCAGCCAGCGAGCAGATACCGAATTGTGCGTTGGCAATGTGTGCAAGCAATTCGCCGGCCGTGTATACTTGCACTGTTGGACGATACGCGTACATGTCTTCATCCATCATCTCTGCCGTCGCAAGGACAAAGTCAGCTGTTATGTCGTGA
Organism: Bacteroidota bacterium; assembly: GCA_039111535.1. Lineage (NCBI taxonomy): Bacteria > Pseudomonadati > Bacteroidota > Bacteroidota bacterium. Next base: position 1,043 of record JBCCIM010000225.1, read on the forward strand.
ATTTTTTTGAGGGATTCGATCAGGGCACGCGGGTTATCCTGGGCTTGTGCAACTGCGGGGAGCATGCACATCATAAATAATAACAGGGATAGGTAGCGTAGCGTTTTCATGGGAAAGATACCTTGAGTTTAGAGTAATCGGTGGAAAGGACCCGTGCTCAAGGTTAGCAGTTACACGATAGAAGCGCAAATCCTGGCAAGTGAGAGGCAACTACTGATTCCGTTGTAAATCGCGCAATGCCCTGTAACCAATCAGGATGATCCTTTCGTCTTCAATCAGCTGTCGGATTTCTTCACTGTTGGTAAATAGCTCGTACTCCTTCACGCGCGTTTCCCAGGAGTTGGTCATGCTGCGCAATTCTTTGCCATCTGTTGCGGCATGGATAAGCACCTCTGTGACACCGGGTTCGATGGAAGAAAGCACACGTTTCCAGTAGTCAGTTACTGACTCCCCCTCTTTTTTGCCCCCAAAAACTAAAACATCCGGTGAAACAATGCCGTCGGCTTCGAGGGCTGGGCGTAGCTGATCAAAGCCGCGACGGGTCAGTTCAGCCTGGGAAGCCATTCGCAGTGGCAAGTCGTACTGTATCGCTAACTCATGGTAAACGGCGTGGTAGGCAGGATCGTAATGCATGACACCCATGTGGGAGTCGAGGTGCGTCACATCAATGCCGGCTGCCAACGCTTTGTCAATCTGTGCCTGCGCTTCGATTTTTGCCTCCGCCGGCGTTGCGTGTTGGTATACCTCTGCAGTTTGGGCCCAAAAATACCCTTCAGGGGTAACGAGGCCAGGGATCTTGTCTTTGCTACTCACCGGTCCCCACTTGTACGTGTCCCATTCGCTGGTATGGGTGAGGTGTATGCCAAAATCTGCCTCCGGATTGGCAATAGCGTAAGCTGCAATTTCAGGAAACCACGGACAGGGCACCATTATAGTGCCGCTGGTCATCAGGCCGTTCTCCATCGCGTCGATTGATGCAGCATTGGCTGCATGGCTCATCCCGATGTCGTCGCCATTTACAATGAGCAATTTGTCAGTTGCTTTGTAACCAAGCCGTTCTGCCAGGGTTTGGCCATGCACAAGTTGGGGGAGACAAAGCAATAAGAGCAAAACGTATCGCATGATTCGGTGTAAGAAGAATTTGAAGGTAGGTGCAATTGCCAAGATAGGCGCAGGAGACAGGGAGTTGCAATGACACGGAGGTGGTTGCTAAAGCGGTTTGACCATGAAATACGTTGTGCTAGTACACGGCATCTACGATACGCCGGCAGTCTTCACCTCGATGCGAAAATATCTCGCGTCGCAGGGTTGGCGCGTACATGCGCCCGCGCTTTTGCCAAACAGTGGCGCAGACGGACTCGAAATGCTTGCACATCAGCTCTATGCGTTTATCGAGCAGAACATTCCATCAGACGCGACGCTGCACGTGGTTGGGTACAGTATGGGGGGATTGGTTGCTCGGTATTATGTGCAACGATTGGGTGGTCGGGCCCGGATTGATTGCCTGGTTACGCTTTCAACGCCGCACAACGGGACATACATGGCCTACTTCCTTCCCAACAAGGGTACTGCACAAATGCGGCCGGGAAGTGCGTTCTTGGAAGATTTGAATGGGGATGTTATGACGCTGGGTACGATACGATTTGTCTCGTTGTGGACGCCCTGGGACCTGACCATTGTACCGGCGAAAAGCTCTGTGCTGCCCGTGGGGCACCAGGTGTCGCTGCCGAAAATTATGGCACACCCCTTAATGCTGAGCAGCCAGCGATGTCATGAAGAAGTACACCGCTGGCTCGTCTCCTGATTTAGGGTAACGCGATACCCACTTCGTTTCGTCGCATCATGGGTAGCGTCATCGGAGGATTGTATTGCATCAAAAAAGGCTCTCCGTCAGTTTCAACGCCGTTGTCTTCGAGGACTACCATCAGTTTCTCCGTATGATCAGCAACGCGGCGCGCGGTTGCCCAACCCGAAAACCTTATGGTGGCGACTTTGCGCGCCGGCACGGTTTTGAAATCCATCGCCTGCCCATCCGGCGCCGGCACATTTGCTTCGCTATAGCCTTCCGGTAGGATAAACGACATGTTGTCATCCATGATTACAGGAGCCGTCATGGCGATACTTTCCTGCTTCTCATTTTGCCCGAAAATATAGGAAGCAAGCACGCCAAAGGCCGCGTTGCGCTCGCCGGACCGCGTGGATATCCAGGTCTGCTCCTCGTATTGCCGGATTTCAACTTTTTCTTCAAACTGCTCCAGTACCTTGTATGGGGGCTCTTCCGTTGTGGCAGATATATAAACTCCCCAACCACCCCATAGCGCAACGCCGGCGCCAATGAGTATCAAAAGGGTTTGCATTTTCATAAAAGTTTGTATTGTGTTCCGTTGCCAGTATTACACGGCATTACTGCAGTCTGCCCAGTTCCGTTGGCACAATGCGACAAGCGGCGAGTTGCTGGGGATGAAGGGCGTGGTTTAGGTGTTGAGTGTCGAGGTTTGAATGGTGATTGTTGATTGGGGAATGGCAGACCCCTTTTCCCAAACGTCATCCTGAGCGGTGCGAAGGATCTGGGCGAGCAGCCCGGCTTCGGAAATGTTGCTCACCCATCCACCTGGCGCCGTCATCCCTCACTTGATTGCGCATCTACAGGAACGTATGCTATGCGTTTCACAAGGCGCTCGAGAACTCCTTGGCATCTTACCTACTCACCCAAACAATCCCCCCTATGAACAGGCTCACGTTGTGCTTGATTGTGATGCTGCTTGTTACTGGATGTGCCGCGACGCGGACTTCCGATACCAACGCCAAATCAGATCAGGCTTTCTCCTTTGCCCTCATCGGCGACATGCCTTATGCAGATGTTGATATTCCACGGTTTCGGCAAATGACGCAGGAAATCAACGCAGATGCCGCAGTTGAGTGGGTCTTGCACGTAGGCGACATCAAAACTGGCGGCTCGTCTTGCTCCGATGAATTCCTCGCCGGCCGTCTCGACCTCTTTCAGCAATTCCGCCAGCCATTTATCTTTGTGCCCGGTGACAACGAGTGGACCGATTGCCACCGCGCTACCGCTGGCGGTTTTCAGCCGCTTGAACGACTGGCAAAATTACGGACCCTGTTTTACCCAACGGCTGGTCAATCGCTGGGCAAAACCAAACTGGCGTTAACCACGCAGGCAAGCAATCCTGCTTATGCTACGTATCCCGAACACACCCGATGGATTCGGGCAAATGTGGTGTTTGCAGCCTTGCACATTGTTGGCAGCCAAAATGGCATGGCGTCATTTGCCGGTCGTACGACTGCGGATGACGAAGAGGCTGCCGCGCGAATGGAGGCAGCCATCGTCTGGATGCGCGACGCGTTTGCTGAGGCGCGACAACTTGATAGTCCTGGCATCTTTTTGACCCTCCATGCAAATCCCGGGTTTTCTGATGCAGCTGTATCGCAAGCGTTTACGTCATTTCTGGCGGCATTGGAAGAAGAAACCATCAGGTTTGGCCGGCCCGTATTACTGGCGCACGGCGACTCACATTATTTCAGAATCGACAAGCCGCTCGTTGGTATCCAGTCGAAGCGACGTATCGAAAACTTCACCCGCGTGGAGGTGTTTGGTGCTGGCGATGTGCACTGGCTGCGTATTACGGTTGATCCGGAAGATGTAAACGTGTTCGACATCCGCCAGGAAATTGTACAGGAAAACCGTATCCAGCATATCCGTCCGTGAGCAAACAAGGGTATCATTGTTGAAAAAAATGCTTACTTTCTCAAGGTAGCGCCCCTGGCAGTCCACCCATTGCATTTGCAGAACGCATTTGCTGAACGCCGAGGGCAAGTATTGACACTAACCTCCCCACGGTTCAATGAAAACGCTGGTCTCTTTTCTATCTCTCGTGTTTGTCATCCTGTCTGGATGTGCTAATGATCCTGCTCCTGCTGTTGAGGAAGGTCCACCTCAATGGGTTTCATATGCCGGCCACGACGGGCCAGGTGCCGGAAAATCCATTGTGCTTGTTAGCGGCGACGAAGAATATCGGTCGGAAGAAGCCTTGCCGCAGTTGGCGAAAATTCTTGCGCATCGGCATGGATTTAATACCACGGTGCTCTTTGCGCAGGACCCTGCCCATCCCGGTATCATCGATCCAAATTACACCAACAACATCCCTGGCCTGGATGCCCTGGACGCGGCGGACCTGATGGTGCTCTTTACCCGGTTTAGAGACCTGCCGGATGCGCAGATGACGCACTTTGAGAATTATTTTAATGCCGGCAAACCTGTTGTTGCCCTGCGCACTGCCACGCACGCTTTCCAGATTGAAGACTCTTCAAGCGCCTGGGCGCACTGGGGCAATCAGTTCAACGACGACACCTCGCCCTGGAACGGTGGGTTTGGCCGCTTTGTGCTCGGCGAGAAGTGGTACACACACCACGGCCATCATAAGCAGCAAAGCACACTCGGCCTTATTGCGCCTGAAGCCACTGATCATCCCATCAACAACGGAATAGCAGATGGCGATATCTGGGGCTCGACGGACGTCTACGGCGTACGGCTACCCATGCCCGAAGGCACGATGCCCCTGGTGCTCGGTCAGGTGATCAACCGCGCCGGCGAATACGATGAAGAAGATCTGTTCTTTGGGATGCGCCCCACAGATACTGAAGTGGCGATGGTAAATCCGGCTGCCAGAAGCGAGTACAATCCCAATGACCCTATAATGCCGATTGCGTGGACCAAGCCCTATCAGCTCCCTGAAGGTGCACCGGGTATGGCGTTTACATCTACCATTGGCTCTTCATCCGATATGGTCAACGACGGTGTACGCCGGCTACTCGTTAATGCAGTTTATCATATGCTGGATATGGACGTTCCGGCGGAAGCAGACGTTGCCGTTGTAGGTGAATTTAATCCATCCCAGTACAGCTTCCAATCGGATGAATATTGGGAAACCAAAGACCTCAAAATCGAGGCCCTTTTGTCACACGAAGGTGACCACTAAATATCTTGAACTTGCTGTTTATGTGCGGGGAGGACTGCCTCCCTGCATCCTGGGATGCGTGATGTAATGGGTGGCGGTGTGGGTGTACATCCCAATTAAAACCCCTTCTATCCATGAAAAAATTGCATTTCCTGCTCCTTTTTTTGCTTTTAGCGGCCTGCCAAAGCCCTGGGCCTGAAGTGACCATAGACAAGCAGGCGCTACCGGCCGAGCCGGCAACCTCTTATCTACTGCCGGTTGATGCGCTCCCGGCCTACGAACAGAACCTGGATCATGCCGGCCTGATGGAAAACTGGACCGACGAGTTTTATCACAAGGGGCGCGTCGTCTACCGCACATCATGTTACAATTGCCACGGCGACATCGAGCAGCCCGGCTCCATTCCGAACTCACGCCAGTTCTGGCAGGAGGCTTTTAAAAACGGCGCAGATCCCCACGCCATGTACCAGACCCTCACCCGCGGATCTGGCTTAATGCCGCCCCAGGTGAACCTGACGCCGCGCGAGAAATACGAAGTGATTCACTTCATCCGGGAAGAGTTTTTGGAAGAACACAACCCGGATCAATATTTCGAAATCACGGATGATTATCTGGCCAGTTTGCCAAAAGGTGATACGCTGGGGCCGGATCCCAAGCCTTACAAGCCGTGGGCGGAGATGGATTATGGCAGATTTTTGATGCGTACGTATGACCTCGCCAACTCGGATGATCCACCTAAAGGTATTTCGTGGGATTGCTGCCCAATTCCTGATGAGGACTTCCTAGACCTAAATTTTGCCTACAAAGGTATTGCTATCCGGTTGGATAAAGGTGAGGGGGGCGTAGCCGCCGGCAATGCATTTGTACTATTCGACCACGACCTGATGCGCTTCACGGGGTTCTGGACCGGCAAGGGTTTCATTGACTATGAAGATATCCTGCTTGATGATCAGCACAACGTTTTCCCTCGGACAGTAGGCAAGGTGCAGTTTGAGAATCCTATTATGCCGGGCTGGGCAAACCCCGAGACAGGCAATTTTGAAGATCCGCGTTTTGTGGCAGTAGATGGCCGGCCATTTGGTCCTTTACCGCGATCCTGGGCGCACTACAAAGGCCTGTATTACCACGGCGATCGCGTCGTGATCAAGTACACGGTGGGGGATGCCGAGGTGCTTGAGACATATGATTTAGAGAGAAACGCAGATGCTAATGCACCTGTTATTAGTCGCACGTTGAATATCACACCTTCTTCTGTGCCGCTGAAGTTGCGTATTGCCCCCGAGCATATAGACGTACAATCGCTCGTGGATGGGATTATGAGCGATATACAGTTTGGGGTAAGAGATATTGAGGATGGGTACCATGTGCTTAATGTGCCAGCCAACAAAACCATTAAAGCGCGTATTTTTATGGGGTCTGAAGTTGCGGACCAGCACATGCATACGTTGTTGAAATCTCCTGTTGATCTCTCTGTATATACAAAGGGCGGGCCGGCGCACGATGACACAGTACTTGCATCTGAAATTATCGTTGGAGACGAATCAGATGCCTACGCGGTAGACGTATTCACCTTGCCGCAAGTAAATCCCTGGAACAGTAGGATGCGTCCCACGGGCATCGACTTTCTCGATGACCCCGATGAAGCGGTTGTCAGCACCATCGATGGGGAAGTCTACCACCTGACAGGGATCACGCAGGGCGACGGACTGGTGACCTGGCGGCGCATTGCAACCGGTCTGTTCCAGCCGCTGGGCATCAAATACCACGAAGGCAAAATTTATGTTGGCTGCCGCGACCAGATTGCTGTGTTACATGATTTGAACGACGACGGGGAGATAGATTTCTACGAGAGCTTCAACAGCGATCACCAGGTTACCGAGCATTTCCACGAATTTGCGATGGGATTGCAGACAGATGAGGCCGGCAACTTCTACTACGCGAAAAGTGGCCGGCACGCGCGCGAGTCGCTTGTGCCGCAGCACGGGACGCTGATCAAGGTGAGTCCGGATGGGGAAACGTCTGAAATCCTGGCCAACGGATTCAGGGCTGCAAACGGCGTCCTGCTCAATCCAGATGGCTCATTCATCGTGACCGACCAGGAAGGGTTCTGGAATCCCATGAACCGAATCAACTGGGTAGAAGAAGGTGGTTTTTATGGCAACATGTGGGGCTACGGCGCGCCGGCTGATTCCTCTGACGAAGCCATGAACGACCCGCTGATGTGGATCGATTCGCGCTACGATCGGTCTCCTTCCGAACTACTCTGGGCAGACAGTGAAGCATGGGGCCCGCTCGCTGGCAGTCTGCTCAACCTGTCGTATGGCTATGGGAAGATATTTGCGGTGATGCCACAGAAAGTAGATGGCAAGCGACAAGCCGGCATGGTCGAGTTGCCCATCCCGCAATTCCCAACCGGCATTATGCGCGGCCGCTTCAATCCAAAAGATGGGCAATTGTATGCCCTTGGCATGTCGGCCTGGGCTACAAACCAGATGATCCAGGTGGGGGGCATGTACCGCATTCGATATACAGGGAACGACTTGCAACTGCCGATTGCCATGAAAGCGTATTCTTCTGGCATGCAACTGACGTTTGCATCTCCCCTTGATGCAAAGATAGCTACCGATCCCGCGCAGTACACCGTTACAACCTGGGATCTGGTGCGCTCCCGCAAATATGGCTCGGACCGCCACAACACACAGGCGCTGGAAATCGAAAAGGTGACGATCAGTGATGATGGAAAGACGGTCATGTTACACCTGCCGGCCATAGCGCCTACCTGGATTATGGAAATCAAGTACAACCTGAAAGCCAAATCTGGTAAAATGTTTGACGGTGTGATACAGAACACCATCTACGCGCTTGAAAATATGCCGGCAGAAATGTAGAGAACGATTTAAACAAGGAAACCCCGGGCGGCTATGCATGTGCGTGGTCGCCTTTTTTGTGGTTTTTTTTGTTCGCATAAACCAGCGGGTCCTTCCGTTATATAAGTCCCTGAAGAAGACAAATGGAATAGATACGCATGTGGAAATACACAGGAAAGGAACGGCCGGCATTTGCTGAAGCGCCTGCCCAAGGACAAGAATCTGTTTGGGACTACCCGAGGCCGCCTGCGCTGGTTGCGGATAAACGGCTTGTTGAAGTACGTTTTGACAATATCCTGATTGCGCAAACGGAGCAGGCTTACCGTGTGCTTGAAACAGCAAGTCCGCCTACCTTCTATATTCCCGGTGCAGATGTAGTATTGGAAGTATTGACCGAGGTCCGGGGCCAATCATTTTGTGAGTGGAAAGGATCAGCTCGCTATTGGATTCTTCGGCGAAAACCGGATATGGGGCCTGTAGGGTGGGATTATCCGGCGCCATCTGCAGCCTTCGCACCAATCACTGGTGCCTTTTCATTTTACCCGTCGCGTGTAGCATGTTTTGTAGATGGCGAACGCGTACGGCCACAGCCGGGTGGGTTCTACGGGGGATGGATAACCGATGAGATTGCCGGCCCGGTAAAAGGGGAGCCGGGCACAGGGCACTGGTAAAAGAAAATGATGTGCCAGGAATATAAGTAAAAAGGGATACCTGATTCAGATATCCCTTTTTACTTATATAGTTTGTTCAAAGGCTTATGCTAGCTCAAGCGGCATGGAGCGTAAGCGTTGCCCTGTTAGCCTGAATACAGCATTGGCGATTGCGGCTCCTATTGGACCCATAGGGGGTTCGCCTACTGCGCCAGGTTTCTCTGCGTTTTCGAGAATCACGACGTCTATGTCTTTAGGTACGTGCCGCATCAATGCCATTTTGTATGGTCCATAGATGGTAGGATACAGTACCCCATCTCGCACTTCCATTTTTTCG
>JBCCIM010000226.1 GCA_039111535.1 Bacteroidota bacterium
CGTTGGGCGCGCGCATCATAAAGTAGTTGCCCAGCCCTTTGCCCTCTAGCAGGTGTGCACTCGATTGTTTAATAGCATCAAGCCAGATGAGATACCGCCAGTTGGCTGTTTCGTCTTTTGTCGGATCGGTAAGGGCCACCAGCCGCTCCTCAAGGAAAGAGGCCAGGTCTATCTCATCGTATACAAAATTTATGATAAGCGCAGCCGAGAACATGGTCATGCCGAGCTTGATCAGGTTACCTAATTTTAGGTGCCCCATGAGAAAGAGAACCAACATCGAGACCATGGCGGCTAACCAAACTGAGCGGTGACTGGCAATTACGGTCAGTCCCATTGAGGCGCCAATGAGCATCGCAAACCAGAAGTTGCCCTGCCGCCAATACCCGAAACGTTGCATCAGGTAAACCCCGAGGGCACCCCACAAAAGCCCGAGAGAACCATGTTGGTAAAGCCACTTTGCATAGGCAGCAAAGCGGAATTTGTGCACGTATCCACCACGGAAAAAGCCAATCGGAATCATGATCAAGGTGACCAGCAGCAGCACCTTGAACATACGCCATTGCTCTTCGCGCGTATTGGCAAAGATGACGATATAAGGAATGATCAGAATTTCCCGGAAGTAGGTTCTGAACTCTCCCAGTGGGCTAACGAGGCCAAACATTGAAGCTGATCGTGCCAGCTCAAAAATCATCCAGAGCATAAAAATGCTCCAGATTGACAATTCTTTGAATAAAGTCTGCTTTGCGCGCGGATCGCCGATGAACAGCTTGGTCATCATGGCAGCAATCAGACAGAACAATATCGGGTCGCCATACAGCATATCGATCCCGCCGCCAATGTTTAGCGATGGTTCGATGTACTTGGAATAATCCCAAATGATCATTTCCACCATAACCTGCGTGGAAAGCGCCCACACCCCAATCATGAAAGAGGGGTAGCGGTAGGCAATCACGAAGAAAATGAGGCCTACGCACAGTCCATTGAGCAAAATGACGATTTTCTCGCCACCAAAAACGAGGATTGCGAAAAATAGAATTGCCGCAATGCCTAGGGCTACGAGTTCAACCGGACTCCTTTTGCTCTTTATGTTTTCCAGGTGGCTGGACATTGGGTAGCGCGTACCTGATCTATTATAAAAAGATGGCTAAACAGAACGATTATACGCCATCATTATATGTGATGATAAAATAACTATTATTTACTTATCGACAGCATTTTCGCCGGCATCAATTTGCAGAGTTCTTCAACTAATCAAGATACTTTGCCTTATTTACGCGAACGGTAAGGTTTGGATTATCTGCGACACAGCCTTTTCCTCTGAATAGGCAGTGACCAAAAGTTGGGATCCGGGTTTAATACTGCTTAATCTTGTTAATTGCATCGTTCCATCAGCACCGGTTCGCGTACCCCGGATGGGCTGGCCGGCCATTGTACTTATCTGAACATCAGCATTTGGCAGCAAGGTGGTTTCCGGCAGCACACTGATCGGGCGCTGCCCTGTGTCTTTGGCTGATACAAATAGTGCGTCACCTCCTCTGGGTAATTCGTCAGGGCGATCGATGAGGTTACGTAAGGTCAGGGTTGTTGTTGGGTTAACTAACAACGGGTTAAACGCCATTTCGAGGAAATTCCAGTAAAAGGGACCATCCCGTTTCGTGAGTGCCGGCGAGTCATAGTTTGCATGGTACAACGCATATACTTTGAGCTCCCGGCCATCGTAGTCTTTCATGCGTTCGCCAAAATCTTCTTTGGGCGTTCTGCCAGAGCTGCGGCCAATCGGGCCAAAGCTGCACTCAACCAATCGGTGGTCTCTATTTACAAGGATGCAACCGTTGTGTACGTCGCCGTAAACGGTGGTTACACCTTCCCGGCTGCTTAGTAATTCAAGAACGCGATCAGATGCGGCCTTTACCCAGCCGGCATAGTCGGCTACCACGCGGTCTCTTTGGTCGAATTTCTGTCCGGTTTCAGGATTCACCTGGATACCAGACCAAATAGTGTGCAGGCCGTTGATGCCGGATACGCAAACGAGGGGGGAAGGATCTGTTTTTAGCTGTTGAGAAAGCCAGCTGAATTGCTCTTCTCCTAACAGTGTGCGCGTAGGATTTGCCCGGTCGTAGACATTCTCCAATTCGCCCCAGCCCTCATCATCCCAGATTTTTGTGTCCTGGGAGGTGCGCCAAAGCCTGGCGTCCATAATGTACAGGCTGAAGTCTTTGGCCGGCATGCGCCATTTGCGCCAGTTCTTTGGGTTGATGCCCGGATCTGGTGCTTCATCGCCAGAAATAAGGTGCTGCACAATTTTGAAATTGCGACGCATATACATCGGATCCTGTCCCGTATCACCCTTTTGCCTTACAATCAGCTGCTCGGGTCCTTTTACGTCGTCCATGCCAAAGTCATGGTCACCCGGGTTGATCACATTCCAATGCCGCATCATCTGCCAGCGCGTGGTTGGGCCAGCGATGGTTGTTGTGATGACTTTGTATGCATCGTCTGTGCTGGGGGGCGGAAACATCAGCTCAAGATACCAGACGTCGTCTTCCCACAGCATAACCTGGAAATCGAAATTCTCGAGGTGCTGGAATGCCCTTGGTGTAGGCTGGTCGTGTACGTACCAGGATTGATAGGCCTGCCAGTCGGGCAGGTCTGGTCGGTTTTTGTGGATGGCATGACAACTCAATCCGCAGACCTTGTAAGGGGCGGTGAGTTGTGGTAGTCGGCCAACATACCCACCTGAACGAGGTACTTTACCGATAAATCCGGTACCGGGGCCCACACTGTTTGTGCCAATCCGCGGATCAGATGTAACGTTGACGCCGTCTTTCCATATGGTATAGTACAGCGTGCGAGAAGCTGGATTGTACGGGAGTCGCGCGTTTAATACCGCAGTGTTGCGGCGAAATGAGTTGGACACAATGGGTGCACGTGCTGCAATCGGGACGCGTGACCAGCCTTCAAGCGGGTCTTCCTGGTCTGAGATTCGAAGTACAGCCTCTTGTCCTGAATTTCGGAAAAGCGAAATGAAATTACAGCGCCAGCTACCACCTTGCTCGTGTAACGAGTCTCCCAGCGGGTAGCAGACTTGTAATTCGTTGACGGGAGCATCGAGTTGCAAGTTGTCGCCGGGGTCGAGGGAGACACTGCTGATTTCAAAATCGAGCATACCGCGTCCAACGATGCCAAAATAGCCATTGGTGTAAAGCATTCTGCTAACGCGGGGCAATCTGATGGTGTGCCACTCATCTTCTATGCGTAGCAGTGCGGAGATGTCTGCATACTCTTCATCGTCGCCAGCAACATAGAGCGTGATAGATCCTGATGCACCGGCTTTGATTTTGCCAGCGCTTAATGCAGCCTGTTCATCGATGGGGGTAAGTTCGTCGGTAACGTGACTATAGAAGCCAAAGTCACCGGTATCACTGACCAGTGCCATCCAGGCAGCTTCTGTGTTGTATTGTCCGGGAATGAGCGACTTCAGGAGCGAAGCCTGTTCGCCGGCGTTGCTGCCCGACCAGCTTTCATGCAAGCAACTCGATCCAAAAGCGAGTCCGAGTACACCGTACCCGGGTGTGTGCTGCAAGGGGGGAGGCTGTCCGTTTTTTCCTCCAAAGTATGCAGGCAGGGCGTGGATCTTGAAATCTATCTGAATGGAGTAGTTGCCAGAGAGTTGCCAGTCGCGGCGCCACAACATGCCGAACGGCAGACTGGGGTCGCGTTCGATTGGGATTTGTTCGTCTCTGTGCGTTTCGTAATGCCAGGGAAACCAGTCGCCAGGGCGTTGGTCTCCCTCATTTTTTAGCCGGCGGCGGAGCACATTCTCCTTTAGTAGCCAGTACCCCGGGTTCATCGACTCCCAGGCATCGCCGGCTTCATAGGCGTTGAGCCGGTTGAAGTCGTCAATAATAAAAGCAGCGCTTCTATTGGGCAGGTTTAGGGTGCTGCTGCCTGAGGGCTGCTTGCATGACGAGACAATGGCGCCACCGCCGAGGCTGGTGGCGCCAATAATTCCCATACGCTGTAGAAAACCCCTGCGCGAGACAGGTTTAGGATCTTTCATCGAAGGGTTTGCCTTCAATTAGGCCGGGTGGTTTTCTTTTAGCGTCATTTCTTCTTTTGCGGCCTCGAGGTCCGCGGCTACCATTTCTGCTACCATCTCAGCGAGGGTGCATTGTGGTACCCATCCCAATTTTTCGCGGGCTTTTGCTGCATCACCAAGCAGCAAGTCAACTTCGGTTGGGCGGTAGTAGCGCGGATCCACCGCTACAATGACTTCGCCAGTCTCCTTGTTGTAGCCTTTTTCCTCTTCGTCTTTGCCTTCCCATACCACGTTGATACCTACGGAATCAAACGCAGCAATACAGAAGTCGCGTACGGTGGTTGTTTCACCTGTTGCAAGTACAAAATCTTCAGGAGTATCTTGCTGCAGCATCCTCCACATGCCTTCAACGTAGTCACGTGCATGGCCCCAGTCGCGTTTTGCATCCATGTTGCCCAGGTAGAGGCGCTCCTGCAAACCTACGCTTATTCGTGCAACCGCACGCGTAATCTTTCTGGTTACAAACGTCTCGCCACGGCGTGGGCTTTCATGGTTGAAGAGGATGCCGTTACAAGCATACATGTTGTAGGCTTCCCGGTAGTTGACCGTAATCCAGTATCCGTAGAGCTTGGCTACGGCATATGGGCTACGTGGGTAAAACGGGGTTGTCTCGCTCTGCGGGATTTCCTGCACTTTACCATAAAGCTCAGACGTAGAGGCCTGATAAAACCTGGTTTTCTCCTGCAAGCCAAGAATACGGATAGCTTCCAGGAGCCGCAGTGTGCCCAGGGCGTCTGTGTTGGCCGTATATTCTGGCGTCTCAAAGCTCACCTGAACGTGGCTTTGGGCAGCAAGGTTGTATATTTCGTCGGGCTGGACTTCCTGGACAATGCGAATCAGGTTGGTTGAGTCTGTCAGGTCGCCGTAGTGTAGCTTGAAGCGTGCACCGATGTTGTGCGGATCTTCATAGATATGGTCGATGCGTTGGGTATTGAAAGAGCTTGCTCGGCGTTTAATGCCATGAACTTCATACCCTTTTGCGAGCAGGAGTTCTGCAAGGTAAGCACCATCTTGTCCTGTAACGCCGGTGATTAATGCGCGCCGATTTTCCATTCTATTTCCTTATTTCTTTTCCCTAATTAGTAGATTCAGTTTTATAAACATGCAGCACGCAAATAGAGTGCCGCGTGCCGTTTGAACACAGTCGGATACTGTTGCGAAAGGCTTGTGTTTAAGAAGTGGTCAAGTAGTTATCACAGAACCATTCGTGGGACTTCCGTATCCCATCTTCCAGTGACGTTTTTGCCGTCCAGCCCAGCTTCTCCATTCTCGTAACGTCCATCAGCTTCCGGGGCGTCCCGTCGGGCTTGGATGCGTCATAAATAATTTCGCTTTCGCTGTTGAGAATCGACCGGATCAGTTCAGCGAGGCCCCGGATACTAATGTCTTTGCCGGCGCCTACATTGAGAATGCCATCAGGCGCTGCTTCGAAGATTGCCTCTGAAGGCTGTTCGATTGCAAATACACAGGCATCAGCCATGTCATCCACATACAGGAATTCCCGAAGTGGCGTACCGCTGCCCCAAAGGGTAACTGGCTTGTCTGGCATGCCATCCGTGCCTTTTGCTTCGTGGAATTTACGGATCAGTGCCGGCAATACGTGGCTTGTTGCAAGGTCAAAGTTGTCGTGCGGGCCGTACAGATTTGTTGGCATTACGCAAAAGAAATCGTCGCCATATTGCTTTCGGTATGCTTCGCACATCTTGATGCCGGAAATTTTTGCAATGGCATACCATTCATTGGTAGGCTCAAGCGGACCGGTAAGGAGGCAATCTTCGCGCAGGGGTTGTGCTGCGAGCTTTGGGTAAATGCACGAGCTACCCAGGAACAGGAGCCGTTTGATTTTTGCCTCGTGTGCAGCACGAATCACGTTAGCCTGAATGGCTATGTTATCACTGATGAAATCAGCTGGATAGGTGTTGTTGGCGTGAATGCCACCCACCTTGGCTGCAGCAAGGATAACAACGTCAGGTTTTTCCGCGACAAAGAATGCTTCTACGTCGGCCTGACGAAGCAGGTCGAGTTCCTGGCGGGTGCGTACCACAATGTTAGTATAGCCGCCTTCCTCCAGTCGCCTGACAATTGCGGAGCCTACGAGGCCCCGGTGGCCGGCGACAAATATCTTATCAGTTTTTCCAACCTGTGGCATAGTAGTTAATCTGAGGTGTAATTAGTTTGCGGTTAATCGTTCAATCAGAAGCAGGGTAGAGAGGAGCGGACCGATGACTGTAAAAATGTCTCGCCAGTTCATTTTGCGCTTCTGTTCAACGTCAATGATCACAATATCGCCTTCCGACAGGGTAGGGGAATCAGCTGCGCGGTCCATCACTTCATCGAACGATGCCTCGTAAGCCAGTGAACGCATGCTGCCGGAGTTTCGGTACATCCGGACAGTGGTTGTCTGCTTTACGTCTGGTTGATTGGTTGAGGTTGGTCCGCCGCTCAGGCCAAGTAGCAAAGACAGGTTGACACCGTCTTCGAGTACATAGACGCCTGGGTTTTGAACTTTGCCAAAAACAGAAATCTGTATGGTGGCGGTCCCGGGTTCTACGAGGTAGTAGAAAGCGTTGATGTTGGTCTCTACGTCGTCCATTCTGCCAAATTCCTGGGCCTGCGCATAGGGGGCACCCGCAATCTGGATAAAAACAAAGAGTCCAAGAACGACTGCCAGACGGGCACCCGCTCTTGAAGCTGGAGCATTAAAAGACATATTAATCTGGGGGAAATGGTTATATAATTAAATCAAAGAGTAGCCGGGCCCTGTCTGTAAATCATTGTCTGTTAATTATGCCAGACAGGGCCGTATTCGAATCAAGAATTGGCTTTAGCTGGCAACATAGCTGTTGGAGCCATAACTATATCCGTAGGTGTTTTTGTAGCCGTACATGCTTGTGGGATCAAATCTATTTAATACAGTCCCAAGGATGTTGGCATTAACACTTTTCAGTTCTTCAAGCGTCTGGTTTAGCGACTCCATATCCGTTCCGTCGGAAGAGGCAACAACAATTACGCCATCGCACTGACGGGAAAGCAATACGGGGTCCACACAGCCAAGTACTGGCGGTGTGTCGAAGATAATGATATCAAACTCGGTACGGAAGCGCTCGATCAAATCGATCATTTTGCGCGACCCAAGCAGTTCCGCCGGCTGTGATACAGGAATACCCGTAATCACGTATACATTTTCAATACCGGTAAAGAAACGCTCGGAATCCCAGCGGCTTTCGTCTTCAGAAAGCAGTTCAAGCAGGCTGGGTCCTTCAGGCAGGCCAAGTTTGTCGTGCAGCGACGGGCGACGCAAGTCAGCATCTACAACCAGGGTGCGCTTACCAGCCTGGGCAGTGGTGAACGCGAGGTTGAGCGATGTTGTGCTTTTGCCGGCGCCAGCTTTCGGACTGGTGACCATGAGATTCTGGATGCCCATGTCGTCGCGGCTGAATTGCAGTTTAATATAAAGCCGGCGATACGCTTCCGCGATCGGTGACATCGGCGCAATGAGCGCAGAGAGTGCCGTGCTAACTTCGCGGCCCTCAAAGTCAATTTTCAACCGCTTGCCAAACTCTTTCTTGATGAGTTGGCGCATATCGGGTACAACCCCCAGCATGTTGATGTCGCGGTCGTTGAGATCGTCAGGAGAGTAAACTTTGGTGTCGAACTTCCGACGGGCAACTGCAACGCCAATACCCATCATCAGACCAAGCATAAGGCCCATGATCAGGTTGATGGCTTTTTTAGGTTTTACCGGGTCGTCCGGGCTGATCGCAGGGTTCAGGATTTTGGCAAAGCCGCTTACAGATTTTTCTGCGATAGTAATTTCAGACAACCGCTGTCCGAGAATCAGGAAGAGTTCTTCGGTAGATGTTTTGTCGCGCTGCAGTTTGGCAAGCGCCATCATTTTGTCGGGAATCGAACGAACTTCGTTGTCGTACTCCCGAAGCCGGCGCTCGGTGCTCCGGGCGCGGGCATTGAGCCCTGATATGGCAACGCGTTCTTCAACAATCTGGCGCTTGATTGTGGCCAGGTAGTTCATATTGATGCCTTCTTTGCTTGGATCCTGGTTGAATCCAACGTCTTCCCATTCTTTCATGAGCTGACGCGAGAGCGCATCAAGTTTAGAGCGCTGCTGCGCAATTTCGTCGTGGTAGCCTTTGAGCTGCGGGTTTGCACCAGGATTGCCGCGAAGCTCAGGATTTTTCTTGTAGATTTGCTCAACGCGCATCTCCAGTTCAGTGATCTGGTTTTGTACTTCGCCCATCTGCTTATCGGTAGTTGACGAAATGACAGCCGGCAGGTTTGGCAGGATTTCCTGTATTTCCTGCTCGAGGGCAAGGAGGCTGGATTCGCGCATGCTCAGGTCGAGCCGCGTTTCTTCCAGCATCGTCTGCATGTTTGCAATCTGTGCTACTTTATACTGGGTCTGGTCGTTCAAGGCAACGGCATTGCCGCTGTTCATAAAGTTTGCCAGCTGAGACTCTATGGTATCCAGTTCAACCTTTTTGTCAGCGTACTGCTTTTCCAGGAAAAGACGCTGGCGCGTAAGGTCTTCGCGGCTCATATCCGCAGTTTCAGTAATGTATTCTTCTGCGTAGAAGTTGGCAATGATGGCAGCTTCTGCAGCAGAGTTGCTGGTTGCTGTAATTTCGACAGCATCCACGCCTTCACTGCCGGCGGTGAAGCTCAAAATCTCTTCCTGAAGCAATGAGGCCAGATCATCACTTGAAGTAGCCATGGTTAACACATGCAACGGCTGTGAGGAGCCAGGCAGTGTGCGGAGTTCGATGAGTCGATCGGCTGTATGCTGTGCAATCTCACGAGAGTTGCGCAGGTAATGCAACTGGTTATCGATGTCTGAATTCTGAACAAGTCCAGGCTTGGCAAACGGCAGGTTGCCGGCTTCATTGATTTTCGAAGCATCTTTGTCGATAAGCAGAATGGCAGAGGCTTCGTAAACAGGTTCAGCCAAAAAGGTATAAACTGTTACAGCTGCCAATACAAGCAGGGTAACACTAATGATGTACCATTTGCCCAGGCGCAGAATTTCCAGGATTTCGTGCAGAGAAGACTTGGCCTCGTTGGGCTGACGCTGATAAGCACCTGGTGAAAAGCGCGGATCTGGCGGACCGCCGTAGGGCATGGGTAAATCTTGATAAAAACCCCTGTTGACAGGATATTGCTGGTTTTCCATAGGTCCTTTGAATGACGCGAGCTAGCTATGTATTGACCGGCGAAACGACCGTTCAATATGTCCCTTTGTGATATACTTAAATTCATCGCGCGCGCGTATATATGCAGAAACACGCCGCGATCATATTGCAGGAACACAGTGAACTGGAATTGCCGGCTCTAAACGGAATAGATTAACCGGTGAACGAACATGATAAGCGGGGGCGGTAATCCCTTACGAAAGGCTATTGGGCAGCCTAACCAAATTTGGATGTAAGGACTATTATCTCATTACCCCGATCAGGTTCCGCCGAAAACTCGGCAAAGCCATATTTCTATACAGTTTACGTATTGATAATATCGTCAGCTGTAGCAGGGGACTTTAGCTGTAAGTTAATACGCTGTATAAAGGGCTATTTGAACTGCAATCGAGGAAGTGATTTCCTACCGATATGAGGGGCTGAGACAGAAATGAGACTCATTTCTGTATTGTTGCAAAAAGCCTTTCCGCAACAAATCGATGTTGCAACGAATTGTGTACAAAGTTTGACAGATTCATGGCATAGCGGTTCAAATGCTTTCAAAACAG
>JBCCIM010000227.1 GCA_039111535.1 Bacteroidota bacterium
CTTTGTACCAGTCAAAAGTTTCTTTTAAGCCGGCAGCCAGGGCCATTTGTGGCTTAAATCCGAAATCGTGGGCGGCCTGTTCCGACGAGCAAACCCAGTATTTCGGACGGGCGAGGTCAATTTTCTTGCTGTTCAGAACTGTGACCTTCCCTGTTACTTTGGAATACAGGTCGCCCAGTTTAGCTACTGCAGCAATAATGCCAATTGGGAGATTAATCTCAAACAGCCGGCTCGACCAGATATCCGCAATATGTTTGTAGATTTGCTCCCAGGATACCGCAACTTCATTGGTGAGGAAATACGTTTTGTCTGTAGCCTGGCTGTGTTGGGCAGCATCGAGGATGCCGTTTACCAGGTCATCTACATAGATGGTGGATACATAGCTTTTGCGGTTGCCCGGATAAATTCCCAGTCCGTTTTTCAATTGTTTAAAAAGGGCGAGGAAATCGACATCCCGCGGCCCGTATACGGCAGCGGGGCGAATGATGGTATAGGGAAAAGGCAGGGAAGCCTGGGTGAGTAATTGTTCAGCTTCCAGTTTTGAGAGCCCGTAATCCTCTGCTGGAACAGGGCTTTCAGCTTCGGTTTTGGGGTTTTGGGTAGAGGCCGCAGGGCCGGCAGCTGCCTGGGAGGAAATAAGGATAAAACGCTGCAAGCCAGGATTAACCCGTTGCAAGGCGTTTATAAGATTCCGGGTTGGTAGCACGTTGCCCTGCCTGAACCCGTTCAGCGT
Source organism: Bacteroidota bacterium (assembly GCA_039111535.1). Taxonomy (NCBI): domain Bacteria; kingdom Pseudomonadati; phylum Bacteroidota; species Bacteroidota bacterium. Next base: position 734 of record JBCCIM010000227.1, read on the forward strand.
TAGTGCTTTGGTTACGCCGGCAACGTGAAATACATGGGTTGCGTCATTGAGCGCACCAGATGATACGAGACTATCTTCGTCAGCGTAGTTGATACCAAAACTGGTGTATCCCTCGGATCGGGTTTGGCTGCCAGGATGGGAGCGTACGAGGCAGCGGACGTCGGCACCTTCGGCGACAAGTTTATTGCGCAGCATCGACCCAATGAAGCCGTTTGATCCTGTAATTACAGGTTTCATGACACTTTATTCATAAAAAGTTGTACGTAAAATCGACTTATTTGGCCTAAAAACGGACTTTAGAGCAAAAAAATGCCAGAAACCGAAAAAAAATTATAATTTGCTGTAACAGAACTGTGATACACGACACAAAAGGGTGCTTGCAGTACTGATCATGGGAATAGGGGGCTATCACTACGTGGTGGCCCCTTTTCCTGTTTAGGCCAGTTTTGGTGGTGGCTCGGCAATATACAAAACAAAAAAGGCATACTGGATAAAATCCAATATGCCAAAGTAAGTGAGCAAGTGTTGAGGGAGAAACGTATGCCTATTCCGTTGTGAGCAGGTTTACCTCCATTTCCAGACGTTGAACGTAGGCATTGAGTAGGTCTAGCGTGAAATTCCTCCCTGAGATGATGATACTATGCAGCGCGGCAGGGCTACCAACGGTAATCGTCCCGTCGCTGTTGCGCGTCCAAGACCAGTTGCGGGCGTCAATGGCTTCAATGACAGCCATTTGAAGTGAACCAGATTCTCGCCAGGGCAGGAATTCCCAATCCCATTCGATCCAATCATCGTCACCTTTCGGTCCAAAACTGATCTTTTGCTCGCCTAGACGGCACCACTGTGGTTCCAGTGCCGCCCACCTTTCAATTAGTCCAAACATAGAACTTGACAGATTGAACATTTTTTAGTGTCTTGACAGAACCTACACAGTAGACGGGCTCTACGAAAGGCACCTTTTGCTCGTCGCTGCATCTCCATTGGCGCATTCAAATGCGCCGGGCAGTCTCAGTCTTTAGTATCCATTTCGGGTAAGTATTTGCTACATTGTAGTTAGACCTGGATCGGCTTTTGTTTCATCCAAAAAAGCATAATTATGCCGACTAATGCACCTCAGGAATTTCAGAAAGCGGTTTCCGTGCTCGTAAAAGGACGCGTTCAAGGCGTTGGTTTCCGTGCATTTACGCGCCGGCATGCCATGTTACTGGGCCTAAAAGGAGAAGTGGCAAATCTGCCTGATGGTGCTGTTAAGGCCCATATTGAAGGATCAAGCGAACGGGTCAAACAAATGTTGCACCTGATCAAACAGGGGCCATCGTTGGCGCGCGTGGAAAAAATTGTAGTTTCGCCACTGAAGCCAACAGGGCGGTACAAGACCTTTGAGGTAGGATTGTATCGCCGGTAGGGTGGCGGAAAAATTCCCTACGCGGTAGCGGGGTGCAGGATTTAGCGGGGGAACAGGATGATGTCGCGCCCGGAATACCCAAATCCACTGAAGTTCACTTGAATCACAATGTCGTTTCCGTTGTGGTTGCGCAGGACACTGCCTTCAATGGTACCGGGGTTATATTCGCTATTGAGGGTGAGACTAATACGCTCTTCAATAATAGATCCTGTGACCTCGACGGCAAACTCATCGCTTGCGCCAACACGTTGTCCAGGTGTTGAAATTGTACCAGAACCAAGCACATCGCCTTTGTTACTGTCAAGGGTAAGGTCGAGATGACAGCAGTTGCCGGCCTGCGGGACCACATTGCTGGTCCAGCGACCTGTAAGCAGGTCGGTCTCATCACTCAAATTAAAAAGGTCACACCCGGTCAGGCCAAGCATGAGAAAACAGGTGAGGAAAATGCGTTTCATGGGTTAATGTGGGCTTGCTGCAATGTTGTGGTGTATCTGTAAGCCTATGCTAAAGATCGAATTCCTTTTTGCCGGATGCAAGGTAAAAACAATACTTTACACGAAAAATTAGAACGCACCCAAAGCAGGTTTGTTTAGCCATTTCTTCTACCTTGCGCTTTGGTTTTGCCACAGACTGCCGATACCCGTAAAGAATATACATTTCCAATGGTGGCAGCCGATATGCAAGATCTCATAAATCCCGAGACCAAATTTCAGTTTGGAAAGATCAAGATGATCAATGCCAATCTTGCTGAGATATTTATCAACGAAGACGTAAAGGTCGATCTGCAGATGGCCATCGAGTGCGAAGACGTGATGGATATGTTGATGCCGGGCAAATACGGGCTGTTGCTAAACGAGCGCAGTGCGTATTCTTACACTGATGAGGCCGAATCGTATTTTTCCGAAATGGACAACCTGCATGCCATGGCTGTTGTTTTGACAACCAGGTTTACAGACATCGCATCCAAGTACTTACAGTCTTTTCACGAAGAAGTGGATTGGAACATGAAAGTATTCTATGATCGGGAAAAGGCACTTGAGTGGCTGGAAGGAAAACTTATCTAATTGAACTTCGCATCCTGCAACTGGCAGGAAACACAAGGTGCAGTTGTGAATAAGGTTTGCGCTGATTGCAACCAAAACAACTGCCATGATAACCGTCTCATCGTTGCACATTTATCCCGTCAAATCTACTACTGGCCTATCGTTGACGCGTAGCGCTGTAGGTGCAAGAGGGTTGGACCACGATCGTCGTTATGCTATTGTGGATCCTGATGGGCAGATAATCACGGCCCGAGAAGCGCCGCATTTACTCGGACTCAAGGCTGCAATTGAGGAGGGGAGTGTCGTGTTAATTGATACCAAAACCCGGGAGGCCATACGTTTGGGGCAGGGCATTGGAGAGGCACAGCGTGTTGGGGTATTTGATAGAGAAACAACCGGGAAAGGGAGCACAGAAGATGTAGATGCCTGGCTTTCAGCGTATCTGGGAAGGCCTTGTCGGTTGGTTTTTATGGATGACACGATTCGTCGGCCCGTGCTGGAGCGGCATGGGGGAGAACCCAATGACGAAGTAAGTTACGCTGATCAATGCCCTATTTTGCTCATTTCCGAAGCTTCACTTGCAGATTTGAATAGCCGGCTTGACGCTCCGGTGTCCATGCAACACTTTCGTCCGAATATTGTCGTCAAAGGATGTGATGCGTTTGCTGAAGATACATGGCAACACGTAGAAATAAATGGCATTCCCTTTCGCGTAAGTCAGCGCTGCGAACGCTGTGTATTTACAACCATTGATCCCGAAACGTATGTGCCGCACAAACGGCAGGAGCCACTGCGTACCCTTGCAACGTACCGCCGGCTTCCCAAAGGGGGCGTTGGGTTTGGTGTTCACCTGGTGCCGCTTGGGGCTGGGGAAATTGTTGTTGGGGAGGGGGTGAGTTTTGAGTGAGGAGTTTTGAGTGAGGAGTTTTGAGTGAGGAGTTTTGGAGTGAGGAGTTTTGGAGCTGACTAGAGTTAAACTGGGTTGTTCCATGCTATATACGACCAGATTGGCATTTCCTGAGGATGAAGCGGCAATTATTGAGGTGGAAGTTGCTGCGAGTGCTTTATTTCTTACGGCTGGCTTTCCACCGCTGACCGGTCCGCTGGACCATTTATCGCCAGCAACGGTCCAACAGGGCGTCCGTGAATCACGGCTTTGGGTAGCTGAAAATGGGGCAAACAAGGTGATTGGATTTGCATTGGCTGGCACAGTGGACGACAATGCGCACCTGTTCGAAATTGACGTACATCCAGATCATGGCCGGCAAGGAATAGGCCGGCGCCTGATTCACCAGGTTGAAGCATGGGCGAGGGCGCAACAGCATGCCATGTTAACCTTGACAACCTTTTGTACTGTGCCGTGGAATGGTCCGTTTTACCGCCGGCTCGGGTTTCACGATCTAACGACTACGCAGATGGGTATGGACCTTTCTGCCATGCTGAGAACAGAAATTGCCGAAAACACCGTAGACTGGATGCGGTGTGCCATGGGTAAACGATTGTAATGCCATCTGATGTTGTCCTTGTTATGACGAAGCAGAACGGTTCAGGCTGGCTTCAGAGGAGAATCCATCGGGATAACGTTCTGCCAGTTTTTCAATGTTGGCTTCCATCACATCTTCCAGTTTGAGGCCGAGGTTGGTACATAGCGCAGCCAGGTACCACAACACATCGCCAAGCTCTTTTTTAAGCTTTTGCGGGTCGAGTTCATGGCGGTGAAATACGGCTTTTTTGATATGTTCACCCACTTCACCTGCTTCACCGAGTAGACCAAGTGCATTCCAGACCAGCATAGACTCGTTGTCATCCAATGGTTTTTCTGGTTTTGCTGTGAGGGTACGCGAAGCGAGTTGCTGGTAGGTGTTGGGCTGCATAAATTTTTAGGTTTTGCTTAGAAAATGAAACTGAAAAGCCGGCCAGTAATTTAGGGTAAACCGTTGTGTGACTTACATCACTGACAACGGCTGTAATTGCCTGTATCTTTGATGTTAAATGTATCCAACACAGGCACGTGTGTTTCCCCATTTCTTCTGGAGCCTTTCAATTCTTTACCAACATGCAAGCATCAATCAAACGCGTTGTTCAACTTCTTGGTCTAACAGTTCTTCTTGCAACCCTTTGGGCAATAAACCGGCCGGCTGTACCCCGGCTCCCCCCATTGAATACCGGCAATATCTATGTTTCGAGTTATGGCAATGGTACCATCGCCGTCTATGATTCTTCGGGTGTGTTTTCGCATTCCTTTACCGCTGCAGGACTTTCCGGGAGCCGTGGTGTAGTCTTCGGTCCTGGTGGGCAGATTTTTGTCGCGAGCCAGAATTCGGATGAGATCTATGCGTTTGACAAGCAGGATGCGATGCAGCGCAAGTTTACCCATGCTGAACTGGATGGGCCAACAGGCATGGCTATATCCCCGGCCAATGAACTCTATGTAGGTAGTTACAACAACGATCAGGTCGTTGTATTTAGCATGGATGGCGAATACCTGCGTTCTTTCTCCGAAATGGGCCTCAACGGTACCAATTGCGTAGCGTTTGATTCTGAAGGGTATATCTACGTTTCCAGTGCGCTTACGTCCACTATCCTGAAATTCAGTCCCGACGAAGTCTTTATCAAATCCTTTACCGCCGGCGGACTCTCGAGCCCCATGAGCATTGCGCGAGACAACAACGACGTGCTCTATGTCTCAGGCGGTGGGTCAAACAACATCATCAAGTTTGATACTTCAGGGACGGTGCTGGGAGAAATTACACACCCCGATTTACGTGCGCCTCAAGGTGTAGCTTTCGATGAAAATGGACACATGTTTTCTACGTCTTTTAGCGACGACCTGATGGTTGAATTTGATGCGGATGGCAACTACCTCCGTACCATTACTGAAGGCGGATTGATGGTGCCGCGTAGTATCGCGTTTGACCCGAAAGAAACAGCAAGCGTATCAACCGAAAGCCCAGCTGTATCGCAGGGGTTTGTGCTTGCCCCGAGCTACCCAAATCCGTTCCGCGGATCGGTCAACATCAGCTATACCTTGCCTGAAGGCGGGGCGCATATCGCTGTTGAGGTATTTGACTTGCGTGGCCGGCGTGTTGCGTCGTTGCTGCGTGGCTTCCAACCCGGTGGTACCCAGGTCTTGTTTTGGGATGGCAAAGACGCGCAAGGCAACGCACTGGGCGCCGGGGTTTATGTGTACCGGCTAAGGTCGGAGGATGTGGTGTTGTCTCGGAAGCTGCTGTTGTTTTGATAGCCGAATGCCGAATGCCGATTGTCGAATGCCGATTGTCGAATGCCGATTGTCGAATGCCGATTGTCGAATGCCGATTGTCGAATGCCGATTGTCGAATGCCGATGGAATATCCAAGAGCGAACACTGCCGCACGCTGCCTTCAGTCCGCTTCAACTACCACGGGGTGTGCCTCTGTCTTGCGTACCAACACGGCGCCAAGCCCCAGCATAAGCAACCCGATAATGCCGGGTACATACGTGCCCCAATTGGCGCCTGTTGAAAGTACAGCTCGCGCTGGATTGTCAGGGTTAACGTGAATGGAGATTTTGCTCCCTGACGGATAGGCTGCTGCGCCAGCGGCACGGGTCTCGGGCATATCGCCGTAGAGCTTGCTCGCGCGGTCGCCTTCACCTAGCGAAAACTGGGATCCGCTGTGCGACGTACCGTCGATGGTGTACCGGTAGTTGATTGCGTAGTAATATTGGGTGGTCCCCTGAACGTTTGTGCGCCTGCGCTTTTGGTTGTCAATGTACCGTTTGACCGACACGTTTTGCACAGTGCCCTCCACAATGGGCCAGCTAACGCTTTCCCGGGCTTCCTGGACAAAGATGACGCCAAAGCCAAAGAGGGCGAGGCCAATGCCGATGATGACATAGCCGGTTATTTTCTGCCGGCGAAGCTGTGCCGGGGTCAGGGGCGTCTTTTGGGGGTTATCCATTTTTCTTTCTTTTGATGAGCCAAATGGTAACGGCAATGAGCACGCCATAAATCCAGAGATCTTGCAGTCCCAGCAGTACAACGGCGATGAGCGTGACGACCACGAGGACACATAGCCCCATCAGGCCGCCAATTAACAATAATACAGCTTTAACCGGATTTTCAGCGAGCATGATTTCAAACCGGGTGCGCCGCGCCGGCTTCACCGGAGCCGGCATGGCATCTGCCAGGTCAGCGAGCTGACACAAAGCCCTGAGCCGCTTTTCCATACGGTTTGGTGTCAGTGCATTCAGGTTGCGCCGCATCCTGAAATACAGCATTTCGGGCTGTAAGTTAAACGAAATTGATTGTTCATCAACAGGTATTACCTGGCTGATTTGGGCTTTAACAGCAGGTTGAACCAGGTAACCGGCGGCCCAGGCAGGATCGTGCACGTGAATCTTCAGGTGATCATACACTTCATCTGCCGGATCGAAGTGCTGCATTTGCATGCGCTTGAGTAAAAATCGCTCTATCCCACCAAAAGAAGGTGCGTTGCCAGGCACGGCGGTGATGCGTGTAAACCGCGTAGTTGGGATTTCAATGGTAAGCTCGTGTCCGTCATAATGGCGGCGGGATACATCTTCACCGTAGTATTTGGTTTTAGCACGGGGGCCGCATGATACGGTTACCGTTCGGCCATGCAACGCGCCCGTCCAGCGCCGGCTGCTAATGAGTTTGCCAGATGCGGTGACCTCGAACCCCTGCGCACCAAACCATTCGTCAAGCAGACGATAAATAGACTTATCTGATTCAGTACTGATTTCCATTGGGCCTAAAAGAAAGATTTTGAGTGGGTTGTCTTTCTAATGGCGTAAAGGGAAGGGGAAATGAGACATGCCTGGGGAAATTACTTTCTCAGCAGAAATTAGTGATCCCGTATTGCAGTGTTCCTCACGAGAATCGCATAAAGCATATTATACCATGGATTGCCTACTTCGCGTCCTACATTTGTCAAGCGCAGGGCTTCAGACAGTGGGAATTCCGTATGGGGGTCTTGTACCGTATGAACAATTTTTCGCCATTGTAAGACTTCTATTACCGCGTATGCAGGGTCTGCCTCCGGGTATTCGTCGTGGCCAGGCCGTCGATCTGCCAAGGATACATCTATATTGAATTGAGGATGCCGGCGTTGAGCTTCTTCAAGTATAAGCCGGAGTAATTTGGTCGAGGTACTTATTTCTGGCGGATTGGTGATCCATTTGTCAAGCGATAGAAAGGTAGTCATTTCTAGTGTGTTTCACTTGGTAGAGTAGCTAGGTGAATAAAATTAATCGATGAGCCTGAAATCCACATGATAATGTTCGTCGTGCCGGACCCAGGCTTGCCGGCTGGAGAAGGGAAGGGTGTTACGCAGGACTTTGCCTGATGGCGCAGCGAATAACAACGGCTGTAGCGCCGGATCAAAGATTACGCGGTCGATGGCCAGGTTGTGTTTTGCTGCAGCTATGCGGAGCGCGGTGAGATGTAGGGCAAGGGCTTCAAAATCGATGACATAAGTGCCGTGCTCGCCGGCATTGTCAAATTCTATATTGTAGCCAAACTTATTGAAGGGTGAAGCTGGAAAAGAGGTTACGTCGCCGTGCTGATCTCTCACAGGTACCATAAAATCGACTGACAAACCATTTTGATGTGTCCTGTGGGGCGGAAATGGACCTCCGTTGACTTTACCCGTTTCTCCAATCATATAGCGCAGTTCTGGATGATTGGTATGCAATATGGCAAATGCATCCAGTATGGCATGCTGTACTTGATGGTGGACGGCTGTCCTGCCCAATAGTGCGCCCAGCCGCGCATAAGAGGTGAAATTCGGTCCACTTGTTGGAAGGCGCTTTCCGTTTTCCAGGGACCCGTTGCTGGTTGAGCCATGGCTGATGCTTTGGGCGTCACTTTGAAAACGCCGCAGGATATCATTGCCGTAGTAGAGTTCTACCAGGATCAGCACGAAAAGCAATAGCCCAGCATAAAGCCAACGATTCATATTTGTTGCGTTTTTACCCTGTGTATCACAACTTACGCACAGCATATTTTAGTTGAACAAAGCCGAAGTCGAACTGCTTTACATCCAGGCATTCTAAATGCACGTCAGCCGGCAACTCGCCAAACAGCGAAATGCCTGATCCCAGCACTACGGGGATAAGCGTCAGTATTATCTCATCTAGTAGTCCGGCCCGGAGGAATTGTTGTACCGTTGCGCCGCCATCAATATATAGATGATTGAGCCCTTTACTGGCAAACTGTTGCATCAATGCTGCCGGGCTTCCCGATAGATGATCGACGGTATCCGGCACATGCGCGGGTTTGTCGAGGGGCCGGCTGCTGAGTACGTATACGGGTGTATCACCGTAAGGCCACATACCAAACGAGAGTACCTTGTCAAACGTATTGCGCCCCATCACGAGCGCATCTATGGTTGCCATAAACGCGGCGTAGCCACAGTCTTCTCCTTCCGGTACGAGGTCATTGGCTTCGTTGAGCCAGTCGATGTTGCCATCGGGCCGGGCGATATACCCATCGAGGCTGGTTGCGATAAAAACAGAGGCTTTGGGCGTCATATGCGCAGCGTGTTGGTCGGATGAAGGTGTAACAGGTTAGATGGACAATGTATTGAGCAGGGCGTCAATATCAAGGGGACGGGTGTACATTTCAAGATCACCGTTTGCAAGCCTTGGCCACGC
>JBCCIM010000228.1 GCA_039111535.1 Bacteroidota bacterium
CGTCAAGGGGAACAGCCAGAAAGTGTTCAGCTATAGACAGCGGTAGCTTGAATGCTGCCTGGGCATCATCAGCATCTGGCAGCAGCGCAGCAATACTTGTCAGGTCGATGGATTGGTTGTTCCGCCCATTGTACAGGAGAAAATCTGCAAAGGACCAGCGCGCGGGCAAGCTGTTGGTAGAAATCCAGGCCCGATGTCCCGGCCAGCCAGATACGTCGGGCGGATCCAGCATCTCCTGATCGAGCCCTTTGCTCAAATCAGCCATGAAGGTCAAGATATCTTCAGAAGGCACAAGGCCAGTTTCCAGCAGCGCGCCGGCTATCAAGTCAGCCGGGCTCTTGATTTTTGCACCGATAAACTGGGTTTCAAAAAAGTGACTGCTGCCCAGCAAGGTTCGCAATACGGGCGCAATCTGAAAATTGCTCTCGCGAAAAATCGTTGCCAGTTCCCGCACGATCTCAAGATCAGGCTCATCATACACAAACTCCCGGTAGAGCTGCGCACAAATGAATTCGGCAATTTGAAACGGACGCTCATTGAAGAGGACATCGTTTACGCCTTCATAGTCAAAGTCGCCGGTACGCCCCATGATGACCTTCTGGCCCTCATCAAACTCTTTATTGAACAGCTCGGCAGCAATGGTATCCCGGTTCACAAACCACCCGGTCAGGGCGCGGGCAACTTCTTCGACGTCGGTTTGGCTGTAGTTTTCATTACCATAGCTATCCACCGGACCCATGGTAAAAAGCTCCAACAGTTCGCGCGCGTAATTCTCGTTGGGAGAATTTTTTTCATTGGTGTTGCCATTGAGATAAATCAGCATCGCCGGCGTCAGACCCATCTCTTTAACAAAAGCCTTAAAATCACCCAGTGCGTTATTGCGAATGATGCGCAAATACCGGTAGGCATAGACCCCCAGTTCGTATACCTCAAGCTCTGTTACAAAATGATTATGCCAGAACAGGGTCATACGTTCGCGGAGCCCTCCCGATCGGAACAGCTCGAGCATTTGGGTGCTCAATTCTGCGAGCCAGAGTACATTGTTTTGGTTGTACGCACGCACCACTTCAGACGGCTCTACGCTTCTGTCGGGCTGGGGCTGATTGGCCCACGAAGGTTCAGCCGGCAGCGGATTTGCGTTTGAATCCGTGGCAAAGGTCAGCAAGTCATCAACCACGGCTGCGGCCGTCTGGCCGGCATAGGTGTTAACGGTTTCCGGATCTGCACCAAAACTAGCGCGACGGAGCAAGTGGGCCACTTCCCGCCGGCTCAGGGCAGGCACGTAAGGCTCAAGTCCAGGTTTTACTTGCACGGGTTTTGTAGACATCAAATTGCGGGATCGGGTATTGCTTTTCAGGCATCACGTTAGGAAAACAATGAGAAGCAGTCCGATGATGGAAGCGTTAGCGGGTATGTGTCACGTTTCTTTGACAACACACCTGTTTAGAGAGAACACATCAGTGCTACTACACTGAATGGAGGACATCGGGGGATGGGCTTGCATTTGTAGGCGCGAAGCCAACAAAACAAAAGATGGGGATGTCAGATACTTTTTCAAGAATAGTGCCAACAGGAAAATACCCGGTTTTGCGTTTTTCAGGGGATATTGTGATCAAATGCCCCTTTCCATTCTCAAATCAATACACGATTATCCTGTTAAACCCCGAGTTTTTATAGTTAAGTAATCGGGTAACTACTGCAATATTCAAGCAAAAAGCCTGCGTCTCCCGCGCTTGTGCATAGATCGCTTTGGCTTAAATGGAAGTCACTTGCACGCGCAGGGCAGCGTCTACTGTAGGCGCTACAAGTATATTATGAGCCGGCTTTTTCCGGTGTGGGTGCCATGGTTTTTTCCAGGCTATACTTTTCAATGCGGTGATACACGGCAAGTGCTTGCTGGTAAAGGGCTGGATCTACCTCTCGATCAAACTGCTCAGCCATTTGTTTTTTTACTGCTGCACGCTGTATCTCTTTGTCAGATTGTAGCTTTTCAGAGCCGCGCAGCTCCTGCATGTCAGCGTCATCGTAGCCAAAAAGGCCAAAGTTGGTATCATAGCGCTTGTTCACGGCGCGAATAACAAGGTCGAGTTGCCGCGTAGTCAGGTGAAAAGGGCTGACAACCATTGAGGCCGCATACGGCTCTATTTTCTCGTAGAAATGAATATATCCTCGCACAGCCTGTGTAAGTGACACATATGGCCACCGGCTCACAAGTGAAATGGCAGCGCCTTTGGGTTCGCGAATCGTAATCAGCGTAGGGATTTTCTGCTGTGCAGCCTTGATGATTTGTGCCGGCGAATGCAGATGGTGCGCAAGCCGCACAGGTGTTGGCTGGCTCCGTTTAAAGGCCACCGTCGCAAAGCTGTTGCCCGATCCCTGAAAACCGTCAATAACAAAAACGGTCGTATCATCAACCGCACATTCCCGCACGTCGATGATGCCTTTGTTTTTGTGCTTCGTCCACCAGATCACCGGTTTATGTAGCACCGCCAGCATAGGCTCGCGCGCTACTACAGACCGCACCTCGAACTTAAACTGGAGAAGCAGACGTTTCAGCGATGGCAATGGCATTGGGATCTCCGATAACTTTTCTAATTTGATGATCTATTTGCTTCACGATGTTTTCGATGGCAAACCGCTGGAAAGCATCTGTAAATCCGGTCTGCGCCAGCTGTGTAGCCCGCGCGGTATCGTCTTGCAACAGCTTGATCGCAGCAGCAAGCGCTGCAGGATCACCCGGTGTGGTGAGCAATCCGTTTTCACCGTTCGATACAATCTCTCGTGCGCCCCCTGCGTTGGCAGCGATAACGGGCTTTTTGGCGAGCATCCCTTCAACAATAACGCGGCCAAACGGCTCGGGCGCTGTTGAGCAATGCACAACAACGTCCATCATCTTCATTAACCGCGGCACATCATCACGAAACCCGAGAAAGTGTACCCGGTCGCTAATGCCGAATTCGGTCACCATCTTGCGCAGCTTTTGCTCGTATGCAGCATCATCCTGAAACAGTGCACCACCCACAAGCACGGCATGTACGTTGGGGATTTGCGAAATGGCCTCAAGCAATACGTGCTGCCCTTTCCAGTTTGTTAGCCGACTAAAGAGTCCGACTACAAAGGCGTTTGTCAATCCCAGGCTCTCCCGCATTTGCAGGACCTCTTCGTCGTTTACAGCCTGAAAACGCGAGGCATCGATACCATTGTAAACGATACTCGTTTTGCTTACGTCTCCCCCACAATCGCCAAAGGCCTTGCGTGTTGCTTCCGAGTTTACAATCACATGATCAACAAACCGGTTTGCGAGCATCACTGCTATTTTGCGGTGTGAGGCGCTAAAGTGTTCTGCGGTGAGGATGTCGTGGAGATTCCAGATTACGGGCCGCATTGCAACCCTGCCGGCCAGCGCACTGACTATGAGTGCCTTCTGTGAATTGGCATAAATCACATCGAACTTACGCGACAGTTTGCGCAGCCGCATCACCATCTGGAAAATGCCTGGAATCGATTTAAGGTCTTTCATTTTACCGCCAGCGCGTTCCACTCCCATCACTGAAGCAGGCGCCTGTAGGATCGATGCCGGTATTGCCTCCTCTTTCAATCGATCCATAAATGGGCCATCTTCAAAGAGGACAACCTGCGCGTTGTGGCGCATGTGGCGTACAACATCGAGAAGGTACAATTCTGCGCCACCCAATACGCCGGCGTGATCTACAAAAAGTGTTCTTGCCATCAGGAAACCACCTCTGCATAAACGTTGCGGATTTGCCGCGCAATCACGGGCCAGTCAAACCGGGCGCGCACATAATCCTGACAGGCTTCGCTTGAGGGCAAAGGCAGCGCGCCTGAAATGGCATCGTTGACGTAATTTGCGAGAGTTTTCACCTCCGAGTCGGGCAGAATAAGATCTGCAGATAAATCCCGTACCGTCTCCGGCAAGCCGCCCACATTTGTTACCAGCACCGGTGTCCCTGCCGCCATTGATTCTACCGTAATGAGGCCAAAGCCTTCAAGGGCAACCGTTGGCACAATCGAGAAATTTGCAGCGCGGTAGGCAAGCGGTAAATCCGCATCGGGCACAAAGCCCAGGAGTTTGACGTGTGCGCTAAGGTCAGCCGCTTTAATCCGGTCTTCCAACTCAGCACGAATGGGCCCACTGCCGGCTATATGCAACAACGCATCCGGATGTTTTTGCCTCACCTGCACCATGGCAGCAATCAGGTTTTCGAGCCCCATCCGCCGCGCCAACCGCCGCACAACAAACACAATCGGGCGGTCTTGCACCCAGCCAAGTTTTTCGCGGGCAGCTTCCATAGACAAGCCGGTATCAAACCGATCAGCCTGTACGCCGCCCTGGACTTTCCGGATTTTACTCGGATCGATGTTGTAGTTGTTTACCAGCAAGTCTCGGAACGCGTCCGAAAGCACGACAAAACGCTCAGCACTTTTGTATACGGTGCGCTCCAGGGCCCACTTTGCTTTCACTGCCAGGCGCCCTTCCCCCTCAGCCTGCGACTCTGCAGACCATGGCCCATGAAAATGCATCACAAGCGGGTAATCACGGATGTACTTCAGAATGGGATAGGTAAAGAGTGCAAAATGAGAAGCTACGAGGTCGAAGTTGTTCGACTTGAGTTCGTCGCGCAAAGTGCTGCGCAAAGAGCCTATGCGGCGGCGCAGCGATTCATCTTTTGCGGCAAACGAATGCACGGTCTGCCGGGAGTCAGTTGCAACATTGTCAGAACCTACCACGAGGCCGCGCACATCAACGCCGGCTTCCGGCAAATTGCGGCTGAGCGCATAAAATACGCGGTCGAGGCCGTTCCCCTTTTCTTCCGGAAGCCAACCCACACCAATTTGCAGGGACTTTATCGTTTTAACGTCAGCTATTTCCACGGTAATGATCTTAAGCTTGGAATAGACTTGCGATTGTTGCGACGGGCAAGTGAAGGGCACGATATCCTGACGGACATCTAGGAGTAGCCATATCGCGACTTGGTGATGCCCGTTAGCATGCTGGCGAGCGTTTTACTGGATTGCGGAAGCCGGGTCTTCCATTTTTCGTCGAGTACAATCCCCCGCTTTTCATAGCGCATCGGATTGCCGGCGATGGTATGCACGCTGCCCAACCGAAAATTCTCAACGGCATTGGCTTCGTATTCACACCCAATTTTGTCACATACTTGCGCAAACGTACCTTCAGGATCGGTTGCTAGCGTCTCATAATTAATGAGTAGGTAATCTTTGTCATCCAGCACATTGGCCGCTATACGCGAGAACAGCACGTTCTGGATATTCCATGCAACAGACTGGCGTGCTGTGTAATAGAGCCGTTTGTGCAGGTTAAATTCCTTTTCGTCGAGGATCAGCGACTTGGTGACCGAATAGATAAACGCTTTCGGGTTCTTCACCATGTGGATGACTTTGATATTGAATAGCCCAGAATGTACCAACCAAAGGAGGCGGTATGGATCTTTAGACGCATCCACAATCCACTCTGGCGCCTCGCCCTGTTGCTCTCGCATTACATCCAGGAAATTGCTAAAAATCTCGTAGTTGTTGCGGCCATATATTTCAATCTCTTTCCGCTCTTTGGCGCTGATTGACTTGTTGGGGTCAAAGCTACTCAGTCGGGACATTCGCAGGGTACGGCCGGCGTTGTGCTTTTCCCGAAAAAAGGAAAGTCCGGGAGATGGCTGTTTGATCGGATCAACGCGCCGGCGCACTTCCGACCAGAATTCGCAGTCGTCTACATATTTCCCGCAACCACAGGGGCGTATACCTCCGCCTTCTATCTCATGAGGCCAGATATGGAGTTCTCCCATCGTCTGGATTTGAGTATGTGCCCCGAGCATCGATTCCAGCAGGGTTGAGCCACTTCGACCGATACTGGCGATGTAGACAAGGTTTATTTTGGAATCAGAACTCATAAATTTTTTCTGCTTCGGGCTGACTTGCGTGCCCATTGTTGTGCATGTTGATCGCTGCTGCGTACATGTTGCGATGCTGGGTAGCTACTGCCTGCCAAGAAAATGTCCTGGCCCGCGCCAATCCTTTTTCGATAAGTTGCTGACGCTGCACATCGTCGGTTAAAAGGGTAACAAGTTGTGTAGCAAAGATGTCGTCCTTTACTATCATCCCGTACGTGCCACCTTCAAGAACATAGTTGGCGCCATCGTTAGGAGAACAAAGAACAGCTGTGCCACTGGCCATCGCTTCGATGTACGGAATACCAAATCCCTCGTACACACTCGGATAGGCAAATACCCATGCACGGCTGTAGAGGCCGGCCAGCGTCTCGTCATCCGGAAAATGATAGTTTGTAACCCTGGGGTGATCGACTTCGCGGTCACATACCATAACCAGTTCAGCATCCGGGCATTGCGGCAACACGTTTTTCGTAAATTGCTCAAACATAAATCCACCCCGCTTCCGCCCTTCCCAGGTGCCGATATACAGGATCTGGGGATGTGGCGCCTTCTCTCCCACACTGAAGAGGTCAAGGTTTACACCATTATTGGCGAGGTTGGCAATTTTGTAGATTTCAGCTGTTTCCGGTCCTACTGCAAGCGGACGTGTAGCAAGCGTTTTAGCCAGATGCTCAAGCGGGTAAACGAGATACTGAGATGCTTTTCTTTTCACCGAAGTCGCAGAACGCGCCTCAAACAGCGCAGAACCGTGCAATGTGCGCACGCTCGCAATGCCGCGATTGAAAAGAAACCAGTCATCGCCATGCAAATGGATGACATCAAACGGTTTCAGATCGACAAAATTGAGCATGAAAGGCAGCACAAACAGCCGCTTGATTTGGCTGGTGCGGAGGCCCTCTTTTTCAGGAAAGAGTTGTTGGTGTTTATAAACGGCATCCGCCGGCGCGCCTGTCAGACTGAGGACGGTTACTTCATCTTTGGGATTCCGGGCCAGTTCGTTTGCCAGCCTGTGTACCGCAATTTCAACGCCACCGGGTTTGCGACCGGGTTCGGGCAGTGTGGTATGAAACAATGCTATTTTCATACACACATCTCCTTTGAACTTTTGATCTTGCTCCAGCCCATGACTTCCTATCCCATTACCTGTAATTTCTTGCCTGGTTGTCGTAATAATTACGCGCAGCAAGTCCAAAACTCAGAAAAGACCAGACAATGATGCCTTTAATTGCCAGCACCTGATTTGCCATTACGAGGAGCACGAGGTAAGAAATGGCAACGCCCGTTACGATGATTACAAACTGATCCTGCGACCAATTGCGCCGGCGCATGATATCGCGAAGCATGATCACAATACCACCGATATAAAGGCCGGCACCAAGCCAACCAAGCGATACAAATAAAGACAGGATACCGCTATCCAGGTTACGTGTAGCGCCATCTTCGTTTCGCGATCCACCACCGATAAACCCAAGTCCTTCTCCAACCGGGTTCTTGAGAAGGACCCAGCTCCTCTCCTGATACATATGCATGCGTGCATTCAGGCTGCCATCTTCTTCAAGGTTACCCAGCGTTGCCATCCGGTCATCCACGCGTTGTAGCGAATCAGAGGGGCTGAGCAATTGGAGTGGCACAATCATAATGGCGCCAAATATGAGCAACCCGATCAACCGGGTGCGCATCTGGCCCGTCATTTTGGAAACTATAAAAAGCAAAGCCAGCAGCCAACCGCCCCATGCACCACGTACGGTTGCGAGCAGAAAACTTGCATAACCGGGCACGAGGGCAACTTTGGACATCAAGCCTTTCGAATCAAATAGCAGCAACAGGCCAGCCATCAAGATCATGGCAAAAGGGCCCGGAGCATTCAACATGCTAAAAACACGTACCCGAAACGGCTCTGGGTGCCCGATGGAAGTCATCCCTGAGCTCTCCATCCAAAACACATCCCACGGTGCAGGAGAAACAAACTGGATAATGCCGTACAACCCGGTAACTATAATTCCCGAAGTAAACGTTGCTTTGATGACCCGCTTGTGCTCGGGGTACTCGCGCCAGTGTACAAGGAGATGAAAACCTATTAGCAGCGGCACAATCCATTCCATCAGATTGAATGTTGCCCCAAACAATCCGGTTTTCCAGATCCCGATGACGTACCCATACATCACCCCCAAAAAAGTGAGTGTATAAGGGAGATACAGTCGTTTTTTGAGCAGCAGCCCAAACCTGAAAAAAGAGAGAATTGAAATAGCTGACACCAGGTAAGGCGTCAGCATAACCATGTTAACGGCGGTAAACTCGCCGAGTTGATAATCGACGATACGGCGGATAAACGGCGTGACAAACCATACCCAAAAGGTAAAACCGAGATACATCGCCGGCTTGGCGAAGTACAACATTGCCCCCACTACAATGGAAAGAAAGGGGAACAGGAAAATCAGCAGGTCAGCGTTGTTGGTCCAGTACAGTGATGCCACAATGCACGAACACATCAGCATGACACCGAGTGTAAAATGAATCGAACTGGATCCATTATATGAATTGCTGAGCGTAGTCATATGTAGAATACTTGCTACCTTGGAACGGAACGCAGAGATGTGTTCAAACCGTTTTCAACCGGCGCATACAAATTACCCTGACGTCTCAATACTGTCGTTCCGCTGCAACCGGACAAGAAAAAAAGTAAACCAGAGAATTTTTCCCTGAGATTGCCTCTTTTTGAATGGTTAGATGCGCAAGCTGATGCTTTTACCGGGTTAATTGGGGCAAGAGAGACCAGGAAAAAAACACAAGCAAAAACGCTGCCTTATCTCCCGCCCGGCTGTGGTTTAATTGCCTGGATGGGTTGACTACAAATACCCGTACGCACTGAGTTCTTTGCCAGCAATCCGCTCCGCCGCAGCAATCTCAGCCTTGTCGCGTTTTTTGTGTTTACCGATCGATTTTGCGTGTGCCTTTTTGAGCATTTTATAGTACCCGGGCGCAGGCTCCTCATCGAGATGATCAAGAATAGCCATCCCGTATTCGCGCGGCTGGCGCATCAGGTCTTCGTATTTCAGCATCATCACCTTGCCCGACTCCTTGATGTGATCCTGCGCATAAAATGCGTTGCAATACCCAACCATGTGTTTCCACATCCAGATGGCGCGTACATAAGGCGCGCTAGACAGGAACAGGTCTTCCTCCCCTTCTTCTACCCACCACGGTACATACCGATGGTCTACTTTACGGCCCAACCGCATTTCTGAGCCAAACAGATTCTGCAGCCGATCATCAGACAATACATCGTAGGTGCGAAGCAATGAATTGGCCACGTCGCGTCCATCACGGTAGATGTAAATCACCTTGGCATCTGGCACGGCATGATTCACCAGATCTGGCGCAAAAGCGAGAAACGGCTCTTTAAAAATGAAACGGCTGATCGTGCGGTTGCCTTTTGCAGAACGAATCAGGTTACCAATACCATTGGGTGCATTGAACCATTTCTGAATGGCAGATGCCCGTGAATTGTACTGGGCGGAATGCAGGTAGGCATCCAGCGATCGTTCAAAGCTCACAGCCAATGCGTTATACAATTCAGGTGAAAGCGGCTGACGCGCAATCTGTGGAATCGAAGTTGAAATGACCGTACCGATGAGGCATTCTGCCTGGGGCAAGGTATTCAACAACCGCATCAGATAGGTTGTCCCCGAGCGCGGGCACCCCAGCACTATGCCGTAGTCCATTTTGGGTGAACGCGGAACGGATACTTCGTAGTCTGCAAAGGATAAAACTTCCAC
>JBCCIM010000229.1 GCA_039111535.1 Bacteroidota bacterium
CATCGCGCCGACCTACGAAGCTGAAGCGGAAGAAATCTCGACAGAAGAGATTGTGACCAGTGTGCTGGAAACCGTAGAAGTCCCCTAAATCAGGCCATTTCTCATGCGTCAGCAATCCAAGGCATTCAAAAAAGAATTTGTTAGCGTAGCAGCATTGGTTGACTTGCTTCGTGAACGTGCAAAGATTGAGATTGAGGCGCTGAACGAAGTAGAAACAGCAGAGCGAAAGGTAACCGAACAGGATTTACACCGGCCCGGACTTGCCCTGGCGGGATACATCGGTTTGTTTACCTTTCAGCGCGTACAGATCCTTGGCAATACCGAGAGCCAGTACTTGCGCCACTTGTCGCTTGAAGAGCGACGGCAAGCGTTTCGCAACCTGGTGCAGTTTGCCCTGCCCTGCATATTTCTGACAGAAAGCAATGCGCTTGAAGATGAATTGCTGGCGATGGCAACTGAAGCCGGCATTCCTGTCTACCGCACGCCAACCCCAACAACCCGTTTTATGTCGCTGCTGGGCGACTTGCTCAATGATCACTTTGCCTGGCAGAAACCGGTTCATGGGTCACTTGTGGATGTGTATGGCGTCGGGTTGCTCATTGTTGGGAAAGCCGGCATAGGTAAAAGCGAAGTTGCGCTCGACCTGGTTGAGCGCGGGCATCGCCTCGTAGCAGACGACGTGGTTGTGGCGACGCGCCGCGGCGAAAACCTGCTCATTGGCGCCGGCACAGACCTGGTGCAGCACTTTATGGAAGTGAGAGGGCTCGGGCTTGTCGACGTGCGCGCCATGTTCGGTATCCGTGCCATACGGTTCCAGAAGCGCATTGAGGTCGTTGTAAATATGCAGCTTTGGGATCCTGATGAAGACTACACCCGGATTAGTGTCGTTGATGATACCCATCCGATTCTCGGCGTCGAACTCCCCATGGTGAAAGTGCCGATTACGCCCGGTAAAAATATCACAGTGATCTGTGAGGTCATCGCAATGAATCACATTTTGAGACATTACGGCTATGATCCGGCAGAAATATTCTCTCAAAGATTGGCTGATCAAATTCAGAAAAATAAATCTGGGCAGCCGAACCGTGGACTCCAATATTTGGAACACGATTACGAGTAGGCCGTTTTGCGGTCTTTCCAGTTTTTTTAGGAAAAAAATGGTTGAACCTTCAGGGTTATAGATGAGTGGGACGATATTGTCTTAGAAACTGAGTGCAAATTTGGCAAAAATTTTGTGAGAAGTTTCACAAATGCCACGAATTGATGGATATTGCCTGCTTTCGTGTCGCAAGATGATACTTGCTGTTGACAAGCGCACCCCGCTCAATTATATTCACCTTGCCGTTAGTTAGGACACACGCATAGAATTAATTTCTGTGACCAAATAGCTACCCCTAGGTATTCGTGGACTATCCCCCACATAGTTCAGCCATACACAAGTTTGAAAGGATATAAGTAACTTGTCGATATAAGTCATATATTATGTCGGAAAGTATTCTTGCATCTACTCCTTCGGGTGCTGTTAGTTACTGAATCTTTGAATTTACCTCCGTGTATGCTTTGCCAGGCCAAAGTCGGTATGTGCTGAACATGCCCTTAAAATGAGCCTTTGTTGGTTAGAAGTATTAGGTGGGATAAGAGTTGCTCTTATGGCAAAGAATAGATATTACTACTACGACGAGAATACATTCTCTTTTGTTGAGCTTAAGCCCAAGCGTTCGCGCATTATAAAGCGATCAGCCTTGGTTTTGCTGGTTTCCCTGTTCCTCGCAGGATTTATCAGCTGGGGCATGGACAAAGTTATAGGTACCCCCCAGGAGCTTGCGCTAATTGAAGAGAACGCTGTTCTTCAGGAACAGCTTACGCACGTCAGAGAACGGATGCGCGATTTTTCGGCTGAATTGTCGATGCTTTCGCAATCAGATCAAAACCTTTATCGAACCATTCTTCAGGCAGATCCAATCCCTGAAGACGTGTTAATGATGGGTGTCGGCGGTAAAGATAAGTATGAGGAGTTTGACAGGTTTAGCCCTAATACCTCAGATCAACTCAAAGCTACCGCAGAATTGCTCGATGAATTGGAGCGGAAAGTAAGCCTTCAGAATCAGAGCTACCGCGAGTTGGCTTCTCTGGCAGAAAAACGCAGTGATTGGCTTGTGCAAATGCCGGCTATCCTGCCTGCAAACGGTCGCGTAACGTCTGGCTTCGGCATGCGTTACCATCCAATCTTGAAAATTCGCCGGATGCACGCCGGCATCGATATCCTGCTCCCAACAGGATCTCCTGTGTATGCTACCGGAGATGGTGTAATCCTTGAAACAGGTAGAAACTCGGGTTTGGGTACTTACCTCAAGGTGCAGCACCCTGCTACAGGCTATACAACGGTCTATGGCCATCTCTCAGAAATCCCGAAAGACATCAAGCGCGGCAAGAAAGTCAAGCGTGGTGATCAAATCGGACTGAGTGGTAACTCCGGGCTTTCCACAGCACCTCATCTACATTATGAAGTGCGCGACAGTAAAACGCGCAAGCCTTACAACCCGATTTTCCTCTTCCTGCCAAGCATGACGCCTGAGCAGTACCAGGAAATGTTCACCGAACTAGAAGCCAATACAAGCTCTCTGGATTAATCGGTTGCTTTTACGGGTAGGTTGGCGAAAACTTTAGCCATTCCTTTTTAGTCTCCCTCAGTTAGGTCGACAATTCTCATTAATGTGGGTTAATGCGGGAACCCGTTTGCGGGGTAACGCGTGCCCACGTTTTTATTTTCTGTTCTCGCTAACTGCATGTATTGCAGATATTTGGGGTTCAGGGAATTCGCTTGCTTTTGTCCCAAAGGTGTCCTATAGTTCTGCGAACACCTAATCTGTAAAGGGATTTTGGTAATCAATAACTGTCAATGAGAATTAAAAATTCAGTCGTCTGCCATGTACTGGACTCTTGAATTGGCCTCCTACTTGGAAGACGCGCCATGGCCGGCAAGTAAAGAGGAGTTGATCGATTATGCCGATCGCACTGGCGCCCCCATCGAGGTGGTAGAAAATCTTCTTCTTATTGAAGATGATGGAGAGCCTTATGAGAGTATCGAGGAGATCTGGCCTGATTTCCCGACTTCTCACGATGATTTCTTCTTTGAAGACGATTAGTCAATTCTTAGCTGAATAAACAGCCTGCTATTCCCATACGTGGCGCGCTGCTTCAAGCATTCCTGGGTTCGTGTTATCTGCTCTATACGCTATTAGAAGCTTTGCATCTAACCATACCCGATGGTTTTGTATAACTATATGCTTTTGGCTGCTCTGTAGCACGTCTCCTGCTTTCGCCCAATCTGGAGAACTGGAATCCGCAACTGCAGAGCCACAACTCCTCATTTCCAAAGTTCGCTTTAAAGGCAATCGTATATTCAATAAAAAGCAGCTTGAGGCACGTGTGCGCACAAAAGCCAATCGCCGCTTTTTGCTGGTGCCCGGGTTCAACTGGTGGCTGTGGCTATATCGTATTGGTGATTCCGGACTATTTGGCAACAGAATAGGCAGTGCACTCAAAGCGACTGGTGAACCCCCTTACTATCTGGATAAAGTGGTCCTCGAGCAAGATGTCCAGCGCCTGTTGGTATACTACCAGCAATCCGGGTTTCGTCGTGCACAGGTGAAGGCCGAGGTTGATACTACGGCCAACAAGCGGCTGGAAGTCTCTTTTCTGATTGCGCAGGGTCCCCCGACATTCGTGAAGGATGTCCGTTTCGACGTGAACAACCTTAATGAGGATCAGCAGGACCGGCTCGCAAGGGAGTCATTATTGCACCGAGATGTATTGCCTCACGAAGACCGGTTAGCTTTTAAGCCCCAGGGGCAGTGGTATTCTGAGGTGTTGCTGCACGAGGAGCGCCGGCGTATACTTGAATTTCTGCGGGAAGAAGGATTTGCTGCTGTAACGCGTGATTCTGTACGGGCAATTATTACCGACCACAATCCTGACTCTTTTGACGTGACTTTCCGCGTCAGACCTGGTGAGCGGTACCGGTTTGGTGATATCCACTTCGACGTTAATGGCCCTGAAGAGGTGGCTGAAAAGCAGTTGGCCTTGCGCAGCAACACACCTGTGGATTCCAATGGCCATGTAGGGGGCGAAGTTACTGCTTCAATAGAGGGAGATCGTAAGCTGAAAGGAGATTTGCTTGCCAGCAGCCTGCAATTTGAGCCCGGGGAATGGTACGATCAGTCTAAATTGCTTTCCACGAAGCGCCGGCTCGAAGCCAAAGGTATCTTTGTGCTCTCGCGTATAGATCCCCAGTGGGAAGATATAAAACGGGAAGGTGCAGATAGCAGTTATCAATTACCCCATCGCGTATTGCTTGAGACGCGCGAACGGCATCAGATGCGTTTTGAGGCATTTATGCTACAGCGGAACGGCGTTTTGTCAGGTTCTGAGAATGAATTGGGTACCGGGCTAGGGGTGTCATACGAAAATGTCAATCTGCTGGGCAATGGTGAGAGTTTTCGGTTGAGCACAACCGGCTCCATTGCCGCTGATATCGATACAACCTTCTTTACTTCGGCCCAGGCTGAAATATCAACCGCGCTCACCCTCCCCTATCTGATAGCGCCTTTCAAAGGGCTCGATGAAGTGTTTGGCCTGTATGATGCCCGTACCCAGGTTTCTCTTTCTTTCCTAACCGCACGCCGAGAAGAACTCAGCTTTGTGATCCGGGGTAGGGGGACGGCCCGCTTGAGACTGGAAATGCAACAGAGCCCTACGCTCGTCTCCTATCTCGATCTGTTTGACCTCTCCCTCAGTAACCCGGATACCCTGAACGGATTTAGAAACAACTTTTTGGGGAATATCCTCCAGTCAATTGATGATCCGGTACAGTTTGCGCAAATCCTTGAAGACTATACCGAGCCCCAGATCAACAGTGCATTACGATTTACACGTCGTGCTTCGAACGTAAATCCGCTGCGCCGTGAGCAAGGATACAGTTATGAGGGTGCCCTAGAGGTTGGCGGGAATTTGCCCTTTTTCCTCGATAGGTTTGTTTATTCGCCAGATTCGTTGGAGGGGCGAATACCCGGACTGTCCCTGTTTCGCAGCGATAATTCGGATAATAGCCTGATTTATCGCCAATATGCCAGGTTGTCAGCAGATCTGAGGCAATACAAACCGATTAGCCAGAACTCGGTCCTGGCCTGGAAGCTGGTGGGCGGTATTGCGCATCCTACAGGCAAGGCGAATCTTGTACCCTTTGATCGCAGGTTTTACAGTGGTGGTGCATCAAGCGTGCGAGGCTGGGGGTTGCGAGGCCTTGGGCCGGGCCGAACACGGGCAGATACAACCAGTGGCCTGTTGGTTGATAACAATAGCATTTTGGGGGGAGATATCAAGCTTGAGGCAAGTATCGAGCTTCGTAGCACCGTACTGCGTGAAGTGCTCGCAGCAGACTGGATTCTTGCTTTTTATGGAGATGCCGGCAATGTGTGGTTCGGACCAAGGAATCCGGGTGATGATGCCGGCCATTTCAAGTTTTCCTCATTCTATAAAGAAATTGGCATCGGTACCGGATTCGGCTTGCGGCTCGCGTGGGATTATTTGATATTACGATTGGATTTGGCGTACCGTGTACACGATCCGGCTTTACGCGGAGCGTTTCTTGACAACGCGTTCAAGGAATCCCGCCTCCACTTTGGTATCGGACATACCTTTTAGGCAGGAAATCAATGCCGCAATTAGATTCTACCCAACGGACCCTCCAGCACTTTCGTGAATGGCTACAACGCCTTTACAGGCGTGCTTTTAGGCCACAACTGGATATTCGTACCCAGGCAATAGCGCAGGCGTTGCGCTCGGTAGACTTGTTTGCCAATTTCAACCGGGGCACCATCCGCAGCCTGGCTGAGGCGCTGCACGTGCGGGAATACAAGCGGGATGAGTATATTTATCGCGAACGCGACCCGGGGCTGGGGATGTACATTGTTCAGAGTGGGCGCGTAAGGCTATTGACGGAAGATGAGGAGGGCAACCTGCATGAGTCCCAACAAGCCGGCGACTTTGAGATATTTGGTCACCTGGCGCTCCTTGGTGACTTCAGGCGTTTCGAAACCGCGCAAGCAGTTACTGAGACGAGTGTGTTTGGCTTCTTTCGTCCTGAATTGAAGTCGATGATAAAGCGTGATCCGCGCACTGCAGCGGCTTTGCTGCATACGTTGGCTGGCTATGCTGCAGCACAACACGTTGCCATGTACAACTTGCTGGTTGAAAAAGAAGGTAAGGTAATAGCAACCCGGATGCATAATATTGCAACAAAAGGGGGGGATTCAAAGTCTCCTAGTGCTTCGTTTGTAGTCAGGCCCTAAGGGTCAATCTTAATCCCCGGAAATACTTTGCGAAAAGGCGACGAGTTAACACTGACGATCGAGAAATTTGCTGATCGTGGAAAATCCCTTACACGGCTTGACGGCTATGTAGTCTTTGTGCCTGGTGCCGTTCCTGGAGATAACGTACTCGCAAAGGTTGTGCGTAAGAAGAAGAAATTTGCCGAAGCACGTCTTGTTGAAGTGCTCTCGCCAAGTCCGTTGCGCACCGATCCGACCTGTACATATTTTGGTAGCTGCGGCGGTTGCAAGTTGCAGCATGTGCAGTATGAGGCCCAATTGGATGCCAAGCGACAAAGCGTGGTTGAGGCGTTGCAGTTTCAGGGCGGGTATGAGAATATCGAAGTCAATCCGATCATTGGTGCGGAAGAGCAGTTTCGGTATCGCAACAAGATGGAGTACACCTTTAGCTCCTCCAGGTGGCTGACATCCGAAGAAATTGCAAGTGACGAAAGGTTCGACACATCTTTTGCGCTTGGTATGCATGCGCCAGGTCGGTACAACAGGGTTATTGATTTGCAGACCTGTTATCTGCCGGCTGAAATATCGGTTAGGTTGTTAAATGGGTTTCGACAGCTAGCCAAAGCAGAGCGGTGGGATTGCTGGGATGTGCGGAAGCACGTGGGATATTTACGTAACCTTGTTGTGCGCACAGGTCAACGTACGGGCGACTTGATGGTGAACGTCGTGACGAACGGGTTCGATGAGGATCGGTTTGATCGTATGACTGAGTACGTGAAAGCAAGCTTTCCTGAAGTCACAACCTTTCTTAATACCATCCACACGGGATTGGCCCAGGTGGCGATTGGAGAAGAGCATCACATCGGCATAGGTGACGGACTTATTCGCGATGAAATTGGCGGATTTACTTTCGAAATTGGCCCGGGGGCATTTTTCCAGACCAACACGGTGCAGGCTGAGCGCCTGTATGAAGTTGCCCGCGAGTTTTCCGAAGCGGGCCCTGATGACCTGGTATACGATCTCTATTGCGGCGCCGGCACCATTTCCATATTTATGGCCCCGCATGTGCGACATGTGGTGGGTGTAGAACTGGTGCCCGAAGCGATCGAGAATGCGCATACCAATGCACAAAAGAACAACATCACCAATTGTACTTTCCTTGATGGCGACATGCGGCGAATTTTTACACCAGCGTTTGTCCAGAAACATGGCAAACCGGATGTACTTATTGTCGACCCACCTCGTGCCGGTATGCACCCGAAGGTAGTTGCACAGATTGCGGAGCTCCAGCCGGCACGTTTTGTGTACGTCAGCTGTAATCCGCAGACCCAGGCGCGTGATCTGAGCATGATGGGAGATATCTACGAAATAGAGGCCGTACAGCCGGTAGATCTTTTCCCTCATACGTACCATATCGAAAATGTGATCAAACTGCGTGCTCGTTCTGCCGCTTAATTTTCACAAATGCCACTACTTTGGGATACTTTTAATTTCGCACATCTTTTTTAAAGGAAAGACCTTAAGTTTTTATTACGTACGAGAATTTTCCGGGATGTCCGCGTAAAAATGGAAATCGTGGAATCCTTACCTAAACAGGGTCGTTATCGTACGTCTAACACGTCCGACCCCCTGACAAATAAATACACAGACCGTGAGTGCGTTAGGATATAATACCGGATACATCGAGGAGATATATAAACAGTATCTCAAAGACCCGAAGAGCGTTAGCGAAAGCTGGCAGGACTTTTTTGCTGATTATCAGCCATCTGAATCATTTGTCGCTGCGCGGTCTGCGCGTGTACAGGAGCCTGCAGAGGCCAGTACGGTAGCGCTTTCACCCGCGATGCCAAGTGGGGGAGACGGGGCGATAACCGACCCGATTCACCCTGCCTCAGCGTCTGCTTCTGGTAGAGAAGATGTGGAGTTGCACCCGTTGCGGGGCGCCGGCGCCAAGATTGTCGAAAACATGGAGGCCAGCCTTGGTGTCCCTACGGCAACATCGGTGCGTCAAATTCCTGTCCGGCTGCTGGCTGAGAATAGGAAGCTGATTAACGACTATCAGCGCTATGTCGGCGGATACAAAGTTTCTTTTACGCACGTCGTGGCATTTGCCATTGTAAAAGGGCTTACGAAATTCAGTAACATGAATTCCACGGTGACGCATGAAGACAACAAGTTGCAGCATGTCGTGCCGAAGAATGTAAACCTGGGCCTTGCCATTGATGTAGAACGGCGCGGCCGCAGAACGCTGCTGGTGCCAAACATTAAGGCGGCGGATCAGATGACTTTTGTGCAGTTGCACGGCATCTACAATGATCTGGTTGTTCGCGCACGCGATGGTAAGCTTCAGATTGCAGATTTTCAGGGCACCACGGTTTCATTGACCAATCCGGGGATGATCGGGACGGCATTGAGTGTGCCGCGCCTTATGCCAGGGCAAGGCGCGATCATTGGCGTTGGTGCAATTGGCTATCCTCCTGAGTACCAGGCTGTGCCGCCGCACGTAATCAAAAAGCTTGGTATTTCTGAAGTGATGTCTATCACTTCGACGTATGACCACCGCGTCATTCAGGGGGCCGAGAGTGGGGCATTTCTTGCTTACGTAAGCGAATTGCTGCTCGGCAAACATGATTTTTATCAAGAGATCTTTTCCAGCCTGAAAGTACCGTATCAGCCGTATATGTTGACGTCTGATTCCACCTCGCAAATGGCAGGTGGTGCAAATGCGGATCAGGAAATGGAGGTGATTCAGAAGCAGGCTGGTGTATTGCAATTGATCCGCGCCTGCCGCGTGCGTGCACACCTGCAGGCCGACGTTAACCCGCTCGGATACGATTGGGCGCACCATACCGAACTGGATCCTGCTACATACGGACTCACAATCTGGGATCTCGATCGTGAATTCATCACGGGCGGTCTCGGTGGGTCCGACATTCTACCGCTCCGCGAAATCCTCGAAATTCTGCGTGAAACATACAGCCGGAAAATCGGCATTGAGTTCATGCACATTTCTGACCCCATCGAGAAGCGTTGGTTGCAGGAGCGGATAGAGCCCGTACGTGCCTCTGATCCGTTGCCACACCAGACAAAACGTCGGATTTTGCAGCGCCTGAATGCTGCTGAAGCGTTTGAGCGGTTCCTGCACACGAAGTACATCGGTCACAAACGCTTCTCACTTGAAGGCAGCGAGACAATGATTCCGATGATCGACGCGATGCTGTGTGATGCTGCTGACCAGGAAGTCAAAGAAGTTGTTATAGGGATGGCCCACCGCGGCCGGTTGAACGTATTGGCGAATATTCTGAGCAAGCCATACGAAGTCATATTCTCTGAGTTTGA
>JBCCIM010000230.1 GCA_039111535.1 Bacteroidota bacterium
ATGGCAGCCAATACATCAGTCAACGCCTGTTGCTGTGGCTCGATGTAAGTGATGCGCTTCATGCCCACATCACCGTCTAGCGTCAGCCGGGCATTGTAGCGCCGGCCCAGTGCTGCGGCTACATCGGTGAGGTATTCGTTTTCGAAGGTGTGGCCGCCCGTGCGCCAGGCAAGTTTTGTTGCGATAGGCATTTGTAGCGTGCGTTTGGGCAGCGTCGTGTCAGCGGTGAGTACAATGGACTCATCCGGCTCCAGGTAATGTAGCGTTGCCGGCGCGGTTTTATTCGCTACAGTAACGCTGCCTTCTTCCAGTATAACGGCCGTGTATACATCCGCCTGTTCGGGCCACGCCCGCACATTGAACCGGGTGCCCAGTACCCGAACTTCAGAATTGAAGGTTTCTACGACAAACGCTTTATCTCCTTTGGCTACATCGAAAAAGGCTTCTCCAGTAAGGGTGACGTGCCGTGCATTGCGGCCCCAGAATGGTTTGTAGGCAAGTGTAGAACCACCACTGAGTAAGACAGACGATCCATCAGGCAGCATTTTACTTATAGATTGCCCCAAGGGAGCTGTATAGGTCTTGGGTTGAAACCACAAGGCTGTGCTGATGCCAACCAGCAGGAGGAATACAGCTGCTACCCGGAGTATCGTGCTGCTATTAAGCGTGTAGATGCGGGCCATGCGAGCCGGCTTTGTCTTTTCAGCCTGTGTTGCAGCAACAACACGATCTGCAAACCCGGGGTTGAATTGTCCTTCAGGTTTTGCTGCACGAATGGCATCGCGGAGTGCCGTAAGGTCCTGCTGTGTATCAACGGCTTCATCGGAAGACGCAAGGAGCATACGCAGCAGTTTTTGCTCTTTTTCGCTCAGATCGTCGTCAAACGAACGGAGCAGTAAAGCCAGTTGTTTATTTGTTTTCATTGCTGTAGTAAGGACGAAGTTTATCCCGCAGTTTCACCTGGGCGCGCGCAAGGCGGGATAAGACTGTTCCTATGGGTAAGTTGAGGAAGTCTGCAGTTTCCCTGGTTGAGTAGCCTTCAACCAGGCGTAGGACGACAACCGCCCTGAATTCAGGTTTTAACTGCAAAATGGCCTGTTGAATAAGTTGCCCCTTTTCAGTGTTGTCCAGTGAACTGCGGTTGATATTTTCGTCGGGAATGTGGAGCGTGTCGGCTGCCTGAAACCTGGCAAACCATCTTTTCCTGCGCTTGAGGGCGTTGAGCGAAAGATTGATGGCAATTCTGTTCAGGTAGGTTGAGACACTGGCGTCGCCGCGAAAAGAGTCGAGGGCCCGATAAAACCGAATAAACGTTTCCTGGCCGACATCTTCAGCTTCTGCGGTGTTGCCCAGCATTGACGTTACGGTGCTTGCGACACGGCCTTGATAGCGCTCAACGAGCTTGCGAAAGGCCAGTTGGTCACCAGCGCTGGAGGCTGATATCAGGTCTGCATCCGTTTCAGGAGCAGTTGATTGAGCCCGTTCAGCTTTCAATTTTCCAGACGTTGGTGCACCAGTCCCGCGGCCCATTGGTGGCCCGCCGGCGGCTGTCTTTCGTGCTGCTGAAGTAGTCAACGCGCTTACGACCTAATGCAGTTAGTGGATACATCTCGGGCCTTAGACAGTGTGGATGTGCTGGTTATTCCCGTTTGAGGGATAAATTTGTTGAACGCAGCAATAGTTGGCTGCTCATGTGCTTATTGTAACAACGAAACAAAGGCGTCACTTCGTGTGCCCATGTTGCCTGACGGTAGTATTTGATCGAGAGACAGAGACTCAATCGTGTTTGTTTTAGCAGCGTCGAAAGGCTGTTCTGCGCGGATGTAATTATCAGTATACCCAACCATTACTTCGCCTTTGCGGTCAGCTTCCCATAAAACGGGGCGGGTATCGCCGGCATGCAGCTGGTAAAACGCGAGGCGTTTCTTTTCTGAAAGGATCCGGAGTTTTCGGTTTCTGTTTGTGCGCTCAGCTTTCGGCACTGGCGTCCATTTTTCCTCATTGACCTGTGCGACAGCTACCGTATTGGGGCGTTCGGAGTAGGTGAAAACGTGTAGATAGGTAATGGGGAGTTCGTTTAGGAAAGCGTACGTGTTTTCAAACCGCTCTTCCGTTTCGGCGGGGTATCCTACAATTACATCAACACCGATGGCCGCATGAGGCATACGTTGTTTGATGTGTGCAACCCGGTCTTCGTAGACGTTGCGTTTGTAGCGCCGGCGCATTTTGCCAAGCACATAATCGTCTCCGCTCTGAAGCGGGATGTGAAAATGTGGTTGAAAAGCCCGGGAATCGGCTACAAAATCTATGATTTCATTGGTGAGGAGATTGGGCTCTATGGATGAAATCCGGTAGCGTTCAATGCCGGCTATGGTGTCTAGCTTCTGCAGTAGTGTGAGCAGCGATTCGCCTGTGTCCTCCCCAAAAAGCCCGATATTCACGCCGCTAAGTACGACTTCGCGGTACCCCCGCTGGGCAATGTCGCGGGCCTGGGCCACTGTTGCAGAGATCGACTGGGAACGGCTTTTGCCTCTCGCGAGGGGAATGGTGCAGAATGCGCAAGAGTAGTCGCATCCATCCTGGATTTTCAGGAAAGCGCGCGATCGTTCGCCGGCGCTGTAGGCTGGGCCAAAACTGTTGACATCATCGATGCAGGATACAGCAATTTGCGTCTTGTCTCGCTTTTCGAAGTCTTCCAGGACATTGAACAGCTGGAATTTTTCGTTGGCACCCAGTACGGCATCTACACCCTCAATGCTGGCAATCGTTTCCGGTTGAAGCTGCGCATAACACCCGGTGACAATGACAAAAGTGTTCTCGTTAGCCCGCAGGGCGCGTCGGATGATTTGCCGGCATTTGCGGTCTGCTTCTTCTGTTACGGTGCATGTATTGATTACCGCAATGTCAGCTGCGTCGCCAAACGGCACAACATCGTATGCTTTCTCAATAAAAGCATCCCGCATGGTGCCCGTCTCGGCAAAGTTTAATTTGCAGCCCAGCGTGTAGAATGCAACCCGGTTCATTTTACAACCTAACGAAATCTTGAATGCAGGGTATGGACAATTTGCTTATCTTTTCCTGGTCTTCAATAAGAGGCCTGGCTTTATTTGCCCAGGAACGATGTGATACAGGCAGGATGGTGCTCCCCGCTGTCATCCTTTTGTGATCATCACAATAGAAGCTATTGGACTACAATTTGAATCGTTTGTTCGTCGTCTGTTTTTCCTTTCGGTCGTTTTCTTGATGTTGTTTATGCTTTACACTACCCGCTGCCTTCGTGGCGAAACACCCGCTGGGGCTAGATGTGGTCATCATTTCATGGCGGTAGGGCAGAAGCGATCGTGGTATATTATGGCAGACAAGTATAGGGTGTGATGACTGAACTTTCGGGAAGCAAACGTAAATCGGGTGGCAAATCAAGGCGGACCGGTCAGCCAAAAAAGAAGCTACGCCAGAAATTGAGTGCGTACCGTGCAACGCGATCGCCGCGATCGCGCCGGCAGATTCCACGCGTTGCAGTGCCTTCGTTTTTTACCCTCATGAACCTGCTGTGTGGCTTTGGCGCCATTACCCAGATTTTTGAAGGTAAATTTGACATGGCCGGCTGGCTGATCTTGCTGGCTGCTTTCTTTGACGCACTCGACGGCATGATGGCAAGGCTCACCAATTCAACAAGCCTTTTTGGCGTTGAGCTGGATTCCCTGAGTGATATCGTTTCCTTTGGGGTTGCGCCGGGTATTTTTGTCTATGTTTTCGGGCTCAATGAGTTCGGTTTGCTTGGTCTTATAGTCTCAGCATTACCCGCGTTATGCGGCGCGGTGCGACTCGCCCGGTTTAATGTTGGTGTTGAGTTGGAGGGCGATAAACCGGAGTATTTCAAAGGATTACCCATACCTGCACAGGCTGCTGCAATTATTACCCTCATATTGAACGTTAATGATGCTACGTGGTTTAACGAATACAGCATCAGTTCGCTTTCATTGTTGATTCCTTTTGTCGCTGTATTGGCAGGGCTCATGGTGTCCACCATACCATTTGATGCACTGCCGAAGCCTTCGGCAAAATACATCAGGAATAATCCTTATAAATCGGCTGCATGCATGCTTGGTGTCTTACTCACCATCTTCTTGCAGCAAATCGGTCTGCTCATTTCCATCATGGCCTACGTGCTGATGGGGCTCGTCAATGCCTCAGTCAAGGTCTATCGGGCTGTAATGAGCATTCCAGTTGATGAAGCGGGCGCTACTGACGCCCATGATCACCCTAAAGAAAATTAGCAGATGTATAAAGCAAGTATAAATATCACCCTCCGGCAATCCATCCTCGACCCGCAAGGGAAAGCCACCCAGCATGCGCTGCAAGAGCTTGGATATGGCGGGATTTCACGTGTCCGCATGGGTAAATTTGTCGAGCTGTGGGTAAATGCTGATTCAGAAAGCAAAGCTGAAGCGATGGTGACGGAAGCCTGTGAAAAGCTCTTGTCAAACCCGGTTATGGAAGATTTTACGTTTACGCTCGAGAAGGAGGCCGTTGAGGCCTGATCAGGCTGTTTTGCGTATGGCAAGATTTGAAGCGGTGCATACAAACATGTTACCCCAGGCTGCAGAAAGTCCGGATGTGGTAGAAGTAGTAGTGGAGGAGGTCGAGGAGCGGCTTAACTCGCCGTGGCGCGTTATTCTGTATAACGATGAGATCCACACGTTTGATGAGGTCATTTCTCAATTGATCAAAGCTACGGGATGCTCGTCAGAGCAAGCGCGCGGGTATGCCTTTGAGGCCCACCTTAAAGGAAAGGCGAGCGTCTATGAAGGCAGCTTTGAGGATTGCTTCCGTGTACAGGGCGTGCTGCGCGAAATTCAGTTGGTAACTGAAATTGAGGGCTGATGCCCCTAGCTACCTACTACTCGGCGTGAGCGGTTATTGCACGGGATTGACGACAAACGATGGCTTGGCCGGCGCTTCTGGTTTTTGCTCAGGTTCTTTAAACATGGCCGGCAAAATGGCATCTGTTAGCTTGGCGTAGTCGTGCGCCCCGCGAGAATGCAGGTCGATATCGAAAACGGTAGCACCATTTTTGTAAGAGTTTGCCAGCGAAGAGCAGGTTCTGATTTCTGTGTCTAACACCTGGCCGGTATATTTGCCGCGCATGTATTCCCGATAGCGTTGATGCGTACGTTTACGGCCATCTACCTGGGTAAGCACAAAGAGCGGATCAGCAAGCCGCGGATTTAATTTGCCGGCTACCAACCGAATCGTTTCTACCGTCTGTTCAGCGCCCATTACCGGCTGGTACTCAGGTGTAACCGGAATCAGGACATTGTTGGACGTAACCAGCGCATTCAGGCTATAAACTGTGATGGCAGCTGCCGTATCAAAAATGACAATGTCGTAATCGTGCGGGGCGTTGTTGAGCGCCTCTTTTGCATAGAATACGTCCATTGCCTTGTTCAGGTGGCGCATTTTGCTGGTCATCATATGCGATGACGGCAGCACATCAAGGGCGCCAACTTTGGTCATCTGAATATCAGTCAGCTTGATGCCTTGCTCAAAGAGCATCAGGCAAGAGCCTTCTTTTTGTCGCTGCTGGAGGCCCAGCATGCTGGTAAGAAACCCTTGCGGGTCCATGTCGATGAGGAGGGTGCGATGTCCGGTTAATCCGAGGGCAGAGGACAGGTTCACGGCAGTTGTTGTTTTGCCGGTCCCGCCTTTGTGGCTACAGATAGTAAGTACTTTCATACAATTTAGTGACTTCTCGGGGCGCTTGTCCGAGACCCTTCTACGCGTTTTCTGACAATTTCGCGCGCATGCTCCAGTTTTTGTCTGAAAGATGCTTCTGTCGCAATTCTGTCGTCAACCGCTTTTACAGCATGGATGACCGTGCTGTGGTCGCGGCCGGCAAAGTGAAGGCCAATAGATTTCAAGGATCTGTGCGTAAACTCTTTTGCCAGGTACATGGCAGCATGTCTGGCTACTACAATTTCGCGTTTTCTGGATTTGCCTACAATATACTCAGATGGAGTCCCGAAGGATTCTGCAACAATTTCGATGATTTCATCCATTGTTACCTGATTGCGGACTGATCCGTAGTGTTGCAGAATGCTCTCAGTGAGATTCTGCGTCACAGCTGTCCCGTGAAGGGAGCAATGGGCCAGGATTTTGGTGAGTACAGATTCGAGCTCACGTACGTTCCGCGAAACCGACTGGGCGATGGTTTCAGCTATTTCCTCATTGAGCGACAGCTTGTAGCGCTGTGACTTCTGCATGAGGATTGCTACGCGCGTTTCAAGGTCAGGCGCAGAGATGTCTGTGGTCAATCCCCAATGAAAGCGGGAAATGAGCCGGTTGTGTATACCCTGGATGTCGCCAGGTGCGCGGTCGGCGAGCAATACCAGTTGGCCGCTAGACTGGTGGATAGCATTGAAGAGATGAAAAAACTCTTCCTGTGTCCGTTCTTTGCCGCTCAAAAACTGGATGTCATCTACAACAAGGAGGTCTACCTTTCTGTAGAAATTGGTGAACTCGTGTGCGCGATTGGCACGGATGGCAGAGATGAACTGGTTGGTGAAATTATCGATGGTTACGTAGATCGGATTCTTTGCTGTTCCGTTTGCAATAGCATAATTGCAGATGGCCTGTGCCAGGTGCGTTTTTCCGAGCCCTACATCGCCATACATAAAGAGGGGATTGAAACTCGTTGCACCTGGCTCTTTGGCTACTGCCATGGCGGCGCTGCGGGCAAGCCGGTTGCCGGCACCTTCTACGTACTCCTCAAAGGTGTAGTGCTCATTGAGGTTCAAGGTAGACGAGATGCTGCGTGCACTTTCGCCTGCCTTTGCTGTAGGTGCTGCGTGATTGTTGATGGCCTGGCGATTGGCCGGGGCATGGTGTGCATTAACCGCCGTATTGTTCGGCATAGCGGGCCGGTTAACACCAGGCGTCGGGCTAAACGGCCGAGCCATTTGCGCTGCCTGTGCAGCTTGTGCTTGTTGGCTGTATGATGCCTGAATGGGAGGCGCCGGCGGCTGTGTAAAACCAGAGGGCTCAGGTGCGGTCCGCGGAGAACCGTCAAGGTCGAGGGGCAGCGACAGCTTGAGGGTAGTCTGGGGGCCGAGGATATCACGAACGCTTTTGCCTACAATATCAATGTAGTTCTCTTCCACCCATTTCTGGTGGAAAACATTGGGTACTTCAACACGAAGGACCTGCGGATCCTTATCGTCCAGTGCAATTGGTCTTAGTGGTCGAATCCACGTGTTGTAACTGTATTTGGGAATGACGTCAGAAATTCTTTCCAGACAACTACTCCAAATTGTTTGTACCCTCGCCGTCATACATACCCCTGAGCGATAAAAGTTTATTACAGAAAAGGACATGTAGAGTACGCCGAAATGTTGGTACTTTGCAAATGAGAATCAGGTATAGTTACCCACACCTTTTAACCCTAGTTACTAACATTATCCACCGAGTTTTCTACGGTTTTCAACAGGTTACTAACACTTGTGAGGGGATCGAGATTTACCTGTACAAGTAGTATCTTACAGGGTGTAGGCAAGCCCCCTTCAGCGGAAGCGCCAAATGTATTATCGCCCCAATTTATGACCCGGCGAATCATCCACATCGACATGGACGCATTCTATGCGTCGGTTGAACAAAGAGACGATCCCAGCCTCAAGGGTAAGCCTGTGGTGGTTGGCGGCAATCCCTTTGGGCGGGGTGTTGTGAGTGCTGCCAGTTATGAAGCCCGTGCCTGGGGTATCCATTCTGCGATGCCGGCAAGTCAGGCGTTAAAACGGTGTCCGCACGTCGTTTTCTTGCGGGGCGATTTTAAGAAATATCGCACCATATCACGCCAAATGCGCACGATTCTGGCAGATTATACGGAATTGATTGAGCCCGTGAGCCTGGATGAATGTTACCTGGATGTCTCTGAGTTGCCTGATGATCTGCCTACAGCCACAGCGGTGGCGCAGGAAATTCGTCGGCGGATAAAAGAGGAGCTTGGCCTTACGGCTTCTGCAGGTGTGGGCCCATCAAAGTTTATTGCCAAAATTGCATCCGACTTCAACAAGCCAGACGGACTAACCGTTGTGCATCCTGCAAAACTCCAAACGTTTTTGCATCCGCTTTCAGTAAGAAAAATGCCCGGCGTAGGGCCGGCAACCTATGCACGATTGGAGGAATTGGGGCTCTTGACCGTCGGCGTTTTGGCCGCGCTTAGCAGGGAGGAGGCGAGCAAGTTGTTTGGTAAACACGGGTTGCGCCTTTGGCACCTTGCAAACGGGCAAGACAATCGCCCCGTGCGGACCTCTCGCAAACGTAAATCTCGCAGTGCAGAACGCACATTTTCGGTCGACATGACTTCACGTTCTGAGATTGTCGAAATGCTGCGTAAACTGGCTATGCGGGTGTGCGAAGATATCCAGCGAGAAAAACTGCTTGCCCGTACGGTGCGGATAAAAGTGCGGTACCACGATTTTACAACACTAACCCGCGCGTCTACCCTGGTGTCGCCCACGGATGACGCCGGCCTGGTTGGTGATGTCGCGGTTACCTTGCTACGACGGACCGAGCCGCTGCCGCCTATTCGTTTGCTCGGTGTAGGGGTTGCCAATTTAATTTATCCTGATGCACCCCGGCAGTTGAGTCTGGGTTTGTAGACCGGCATAGTTTGTCCTTATTTCATTTTCCCTTTTCACAGGCAGTCCGTACCATCTGCCTAGGCTATTGATCAACCCACACGAATCTGATGGACATACTGAATTTTGAGTTTTACGGCGTCACCCTGGTAGACTGGCTTATTGTGGTTGGTATTGGCGTCGGCATTGCTGTTGTATTAATGATTCTTCGGTCGGCCATTGCCGGCCGCTTTGAGCGCCTCGCCTCGCGCACGTCAAATATTGTCGACGACGTTATCGTTGTTGTCCTTAAGAATACGCGTCGGTTTTCTTTCTTTGCGCTTGGGCTTTGGGTGGCAACGCTGTTTAAAGAATTCCCGGAAGGCATCTCTCAGTGGTTTGGGCGCTTTGTATTTCTGGTATTGCTCTTCCAGATCGGTGTTTGGGGCACAAGTGTAATTAGCTGGTGGCTCCTATATTACCGCGAGAAAAAGCTGGAAGAAGATCCCTCAGCGGTTACCACCATTTCAGCTATTGGGATGCTGGCGCGTATTGCGCTCTGGTCCATTTTGCTACTGGCAGTCCTCGACAACTTCGGGATTGATGTTACTGCGCTGGTTACTGGCTTGGGTATTGGAGGTATCGCCGTTGCGCTTGCTGTGCAAAATATTCTGGGCGATATCTTTGCCTCTCTGTCGATTGTGCTTGACAAACCTTTTGTTGTTGGCGATTTCCTGGAAGTGGGTGACTACAAGGGAAACGTTGAGTACATCGGGTTAAAGACCACGAGGATTCGCAGTTTGTCGGGAGAACAGGTCATTGTGTCTAACAGTGATTTGCTGAAGAGTAGAATTCGCAACTTCAAGCGCATGTATCGCAGGCGCGCTGTTTTCAAGGTCGGCGTTGAATATGGCACCCCGCGTGAAACGCTGAAGGTAATCCCCGGAATGATTCGTGAAGCCCTGGAGCAGCACGAAGATGTCAGTGTGGATCGGGTGCACTTCAGCAGTTTTGGCGACTCAGCACTGATGTTTGATGCCGTATAC
>JBCCIM010000231.1 GCA_039111535.1 Bacteroidota bacterium
AAAACTGTATGCGGATACGGTTGAATAAGCGTTCGATTAAAGGCTGCTTGATTTGAGGGTGATTTGTTCGAATAGAACGGAAAAACGCTTCCAGAGGCCCTGAAAAGCGTTTTTTGCTTCACTTTTCTTTCAAACAGGCTTGTTTGGTCTTTATCTGTTACCTACCTTACGGCAGCAATCGAAGTAGGGGCTGCACGGCTTGTATAGCTAGTCAAACGATCGTGTAGCCCGAAATGCAACCGGGAGAGCTTGCGTTTCTTCTTGCGCCATCTCCACGTTACCCTGAACACGTATTACTTGCAGCTAAGGGTGCCCCCACGCCGTGCTGAGCGTTCAACCTGTCTGGGTTGACACGTTTGTCATTGGTTAAAAGCATCCCACGGTTTTGAACCGTCGATATGAAGCAGAGCCCTTGCCCCCACCGGGTAAAGCGAGCTGTTCGGTTAATGGGACAAAACCCCATGTACGGGATTTTGTCTGCATCTGCTGTGCAGCCAACATATACAGTTATTACAGCAGCTTGCCTCGCAACTGACGTTGTGCAGTACCTGTTGTCCGTTCTTTCGTTATATACACCAGCATGCGGGGGGCGATGAGAACAGGTATAGCTACGACCCTTTTACTTTTGCTGGTTGTACAGGCTGCGTTTGCGCAAAAGCAACTCGTTTCGACAGTTGACTTTGATAGCGAGCTGGTCTACTACCGTCCGCGGATTGCCATGTCTGCCGAGGGGGCGTATGCAGTATCCTGGGAGGCGCTGCGCAAAATGGAAGATGCTGAGGAATGGCAAATCGGTGTGCAGCGTTTTGGCGCGGATAGCGAGCGGTTAGCTGATAAACTCTACTTGTCCAAGTCAGTGGTTTGCAGCGCACAAAGTATAGACGACTTCAATGCGCTGCCTGATGAAATGGAGGATGGGTTGCGCAATGTAGAAATGGATTTCTCTTCAGATGGATTGCTTGTGCTCTCGATGGAGCAATTTCGCCTGTTTAGGGAAGCAGATACCCGGGCGCACAAACAAATCTCCAGTGTCCGTGTGAGTTTGATGGACCAGGGTGGTGAAGAATTTCAGCCGGCTTCTGATGAACCTTGCGTCTGGCGGTCCCACAATTCGATTGAGGATGCCCATAATACAATGCCGCGGTTTGACCTGAGTATGGTCGACAACACTTTTTTTGGCACCGATGGCCGGCAACTCAATGTAATGCCAACGATGTATATTGACCCGGATGCCTGGCGGTACAAAGTCAACCAGACGAGCACAACGCAAGCTGGTAAACGACAAATCAGAAACTGGGCTGATGTTGCTAGCAATGGCTGGTTCAACGTTTCCAGTTGGCAGCGGTGCAGCGTGCAAGACGAGGGGCTGGATCCGACAACCTATAGCAAGCTGGAAGAAGACTGCGATATTGAAATTCAGTTTTTTACTGACCTCTCAGATGTCAACACAGACCGTGCATTGCGCAAATTGGTGGTCAACCAGGATGACACCGCCGGCGTGCTAAACTATCGCCCTGCCGTTGCTATGAATGCCAGCGGCCACAGTGTTGTTGTTTGGGTTGATTTCAGGGAAGGTGAGGCTGGTGATATTTATGGGCAACGTTTTGACGACCTGGGCCGACCCGTTGGTGATAATTTCAAGATTAGTGCCGGCAATGGTGCCATTGATGCCGAAGCAGGTAGCCGCCCGGAGGTTGCTATGCTGGATAATGGGAAATTCTTGGTAGTCTGGACCGAGCACCACGATGATGGCATGCGGGCATGGGGGCGTTATTTTTCGCATGCCGGCCAGCCCGAAGCGACACCATTTTTACTTGACCCTGATCCGTCTTTAGATTCAGGCTTCCCTGATGTAACTTCCAACGGAAAACGTTTTGCTTACACCTGGCTTGTCGATCATGACAAGGTGACGTCGATCTTTGCCAATGTGCCAGGAGTGACCAATATTATCGAACGGACAACCTCGTTTGAAAAACGCGAGCTCCTGCTGAAAGGATACCCCAACCCATTTACCTCTGAAACTACACTGGAGTATTCGCTCAAAGAGCGTGGACATGTAACGCTGGTTATCTATGATTTACTCGGACGGGAAGTAAAACGATTAATAGATCAGCCCCAGGGACCGGGATCATACAGCATCAAACTCGATGCTGAAGAACTTGCTTCAGGGTATTACATGACCCGATTGCAGCAAGGAGATCAAACCGAATCACATCTGCTTGTGAGAACGGAATAACGTTTAAGGCTTAAGATGCGCGTTGCTTGCGGCTTTTAGCTGATGCAGTGTCGCACGCAAGCACAAACTTAAACGTGTAGATTAGCTTTGTCACAGGATATCATTTCCTTTTGATGTATCAACGGTGCGATGTCTTTATTTGTGCAACTTTTTCTGCAACTCGGGCTGCCGGCAATTCTTCTGATTGACCTGTTTAAAAGGGAATATAGCCAGCGTCGGGAGTGGCTGTTGGATGTCGTTCTTGTTGGTGTTTTACTGCTCTTTGTCTTTCAAACGGCCCGCTGGGACTGGTTCAGCTACTACCTCCGTTTGTTACTGCTGCCTGTTTACGGCCTTGTGGCCTATGTTGCCTACCGTTGCATCGATCGCAAAAAGGAGCAACCGGTTGAGCCGGTGAATCCTGTTAAAGAGTACATCAATTTTGGGGTCAAGGGATTCCTGGTTCTCGTTGCTGTGGTTTTTAATCTGGCCATGTTGCGTGGCTCTATTGCGCCGGATGGGGCCATCGAGCTGTCGTATCCTTTGCGGGAAGGTATTTACTATGTTGGCGGTGGTGGCAGCAATCGCTGGATCAACGGCCATAATGCCTATCCACCACAGGACTATGCAGTAGATATTGTGCGCCTCAATGCTTTTGGGAATCGGGCCAGGAGTCTGAATCCGGAAGAACTCAATGCGTATACGATTTTTGGCGACAGAGTTTATGCCCCCTGTACCGGTCAGGTTGTGATAGCTGAAGACGGGCATGTAGATAACATACCGCCGGCGAGAGATACAACAAACCTGGCCGGAAACCATGTGGTTATTGCATGTGAAGGTGCGGAAGTTTTGCTGGCACATATGAAAGAAGGGAGTGTAAAGGTAGAGCCTGGGCAGGATGTGACCGTGGGATTTGTAATTGGACAGATTGGCAATTCTGGGCATTCATCACAGCCGCATTTGCA
This sequence comes from Bacteroidota bacterium, assembly GCA_039111535.1. Lineage (NCBI taxonomy): Bacteria > Pseudomonadati > Bacteroidota > Bacteroidota bacterium. Next base: position 3,181 of record JBCCIM010000231.1, read on the forward strand.
TTTGCATGCGGAGCGTGGTGGTGAAGCGGGTGTGATTCTGGATGGTGAAGGTGTGCCCGTTCGATTTAATAAGCGTTTTCTTGTGCGCAATAGCCTGTTTTCAGGACGCGCCCCGTCAAATTGATTTTTTGAAACGTTCCTGCTGTAACACATGTATGAAGGTGTTACATGGCAACGTGTTGCGCCGCCAGTTGGCCAGTGCCTGGCCCATCGAAAAACGCTACGAGGATGACTTTTCTAAACCCATTACTGCTACTCGGTCTGGCTGCAGCTGCTATCCCGCTGATTATACATCTGTTTAATTTTCGCCGGCCCCAGAAAATTGATTTCAGTTCGCTGGAATTTCTGAAAGAGTTGCAGAAAAGCACCATGCAGCGGGTGCGCATCAAACAACTGCTGCTGCTTATGCTTCGGATGCTGGCCATTGCTTGCCTGGCGCTGGCTTTTGCGCGGCCAACATTGCAAAGTGGACTCGGTAGTCTCGGGAAGCGGGCAAATTCCTCAATGGCGATTGTCATTGATAATTCCAGATCCATGCAACTGCGCGATGCACAAGGTGCTTACCTGGACCAGGCAAAAGACCTGGCGCGGGCACTTGTTGAGCAGACCGACTCGGGCGATGAGATTTTTATCTATACCACCAACGAGTCTGGTGTAAATGCTGCCTCCTATAATCTGAAGAATCTCGCCCAGGATGCGATTGATGATATTGAAATAAGTCCGGCCAGTGATCACCTCTCGGCCGCCTGGATGCGGGCTGCAACAGAAGTATTGGACGCGTCCAATATCAACAAAGAAGTTTATCTGATTTCGGATCTGCAAGAACGGACCTTCGCTGATTCTACGGCACGCATGGGTATGGACGGGGTGCGAACCTATCTCTTACCCGTGGGAGAGCGCACGCAGAATAATGTTGCAATCACCCGGGTCGAAGTTGTGAGTCGGATCATTGAAGTTGGGCAACCTGTCCGCCTGGAGGCCACGCTGGTTAATTATGGCGCTGAGCCTATTGAAGGATACGTGGCGAGTGTATTTCTTGATGGTGAGCGGGTGGCGCAGGCCTCGGAGGACTTGCAGCCAAGAATCCCGAAGCAGCTTTCTTTTACTGTTACCCCCCAGCAGCGTGGCTGGCTTGCCGGCCTGGTACAAATTGAAGACGATGCGTTTGGCAGCGACAACATACGTCACTTCACCCTGCATGTGCCTGAGGAGCGTCAGTTACTGATTGTCCAGGGGGAAGGACAGCAAACAGATTTTCTCGAACTGGCGCTATCGCCGGAATTGACCCGCGGCCGTGTTGCTTTTCAGGTTGAAACGATTCAGGAGGGGCGGCTGCCCATGCAGCGACTTGGGACGTATGATGCCGTAATTTTGGTTGGCCCCAGAAGTTTATCTAGCGGTGAGATTTCTTCATTGAAGACGTACGTAGAAGGAGGCGGCGGTGTATTGTTCTTCCCGGGAGAAGGTGCCATTGCGCAGGATTACAACGGATTTTTATCTGCACTGGGGGGCGGAAAGTTTAGCGGCTTCAGCGGATCAAAGACATCGAATCAGCCGATTGCCTCTTTTGATCGCGTAGATCTCGAACACCCCTTGTTTGAGGGGGTGTTTGATCAGCAGCAGGGCTTCAGGCAGCAAATTTCGGTTGAGGATCCCCTGATCTATTATGTGATGAATTACTCGCCGGCGCGTGGTGCGGAGAATACGCTGATTGCCTTGTCCAATGGTTTTCCATTTTTGCAGGAAGTAAGGTCTGGCAATGGCGGTATTTTTCTCTTGGGTGTAGCACCCGACTTGCAATGGAGTGATCTACCCCAGCGTGGTTTGTTTATTCCTTTGATTTATCGTTGTATGTACTACCTGTCCTCGAATGACGGGGGAGTAACTGATCAGTTTGTTATCGGAGCACCGGGTGAAATACGGTTGTCGGGCCTGGCAGAGACCGCATCGGCAAGTCTCGTCGCGCCTGATGGAGAAGAGATAGTGCCGGAACAGCGCAAACTGTTAGGCGCAACACTCCTCGAACTGGATGAGACCGCACAAACACCGGGTATTTATGATGTCCGTTCTGGAGATAGTCAGGTACGGACGGTGGCGTTGAACCTGGATGTGCGGGAGTCCGACTTGTCTCGACTTGCGTCTGATGTGGCTGTAGACCAGCTTGCCGGTGAAGCAGGTGCGGAGGTCCGTTTGCTCGACACGGCTGCCGCCGGCGACGTTTCTCGCGCTATGGAGTTGTTGCAAGAAGAGCGTACCGGGGTTGAGTTATGGAACGTCTTTTTGCTGCTCGCGTTGATTTTCTTAGTCGCTGAAATGTTGGTGGCGAAGCAATGGCGTCCTGAAGCTGTGCCTGCATAACGCAGTCAGCTGCCATTCACTGGGATCACTGTACAAGAAATCCACTGCGAAGCCTGGCGTATGTGTTGTTTAGACACAGGAGCAAGCGCTTCCAAATGTTGTGTTGTAGGGTTGTATTGGATCAAGAAAATGTGGTATTCAGGTACATGAAAAAGGGCGTTGCTTTTTTTCGTTGATTCATTTCCACCCCTTGTCAATGAAACTAACGGAAAAGTGATTTTTACAGCACACATTCTACTTCTGCTGCTGTTTGTAAGCGCTACCTGTTTGTTGATGGCTGGTGCCGTCATGAGCAGAATGCGCGTACAACCTGTGCGCATGATTTGGTATCGGCGCGGCGTGTTTTCCGGCGTTCGCTGGCCAGGTTTGTTTATGGCAATTTTCCTTGGCGCAGTTATTTACGCCGGCATTGTCGATAGTAGTTTCTATCTGTTCCTCGGTTTGGGTTATCTTGCTGGTGGGGTATGCTGGTGCGTCGCAATGCGTCTCTCTGCAGCAACCATTGTCACTGATTTTGTGATCATTCGGAATATGAGTAGCTGTGGCAATGTCCTGTGCTGGAATCAGGTTGTAGACTTTTTTGTCCGCGAAAAAGGCGCTGCGTTGCAATACACGTTTCTCTACGTAGATGATGAGGGCTGCCATGCAAGGTTTGATGTAGAGGTGCCCCATACATACAATCGCATATTCAATCGCATGGTGTCGCGTAGTATTGAAAAGAAAGTGCCTTATATGCCCGAACAGGCTTACGGGTAACGGTACAACACAGAGGTTATTGATTGGAATCAGCAATTCTTGTCGGCGTAATTCAATCGGGTACAACCAGAGAACAGGTTGATGATTCTCTAAATGAGCTGGAATTGCTTGCGGATACGGCCGGAGCAAAAGTTAAAGACCGGCTTGTACAGTCGCTTGCCCGCATCAATGCAGCAACGTATATCGGGAAGGGGAAGGTAACGGAGCTCAAGGCCATGGCTGAGGCGTATAAAGCCGACATGGTAATATTTGACGACGACCTTTCAACCGTTCAGGTACGAAATCTCGAAAAAATCCTGAAGTGCAAACTATTAGACCGGTCTGCACTCATTCTCGATATATTTGCCAGCCGAGCCAAAACAGCTACGGCAAAAACCCAGGTAGAACTCGCTCAGCTCGAATATTTGCGCACCCGCCTGACCCGGCAATGGACACACCTTTCCCGGCAGAAGGGGGGGATTGGATTCAAGGGGCCGGGTGAAACGCAGATTGAAACGGACCGCCGCCTGATTTCAACCCGTATTTCAACGCTCAAGAAGCGCCTCGATAAAATTGACAAGCAGCGTAAAACGCAGCGAAAAGGCCGGCACCAGTACACCCGTATTTCGCTTGTGGGGTACACAAATGCCGGCAAGTCTACGTTGATGAATACCCTGGCCGATACGCAGGTTTTGGCAGAAGACCGACTCTTTGCCACACTCGATGCGACAACACGTCAGGTAAGACTGGCTCCCAACAAAGAAGTCTTGCTTTCGGATACTGTAGGATTTATCAGGAAACTGCCCCACAGGTTGATCGAGAGTTTCAAAAGTACGCTGGATGAAGTGCGCGAAAGTGACCTCTTGTTGCACGTTGTGGATGTTACCCATCCGCGTTTTGAGGACCACATTGCTGTGGTTAAAATGACACTTGGCGAGTTGGGTGCATTGGAAGTGCCGATGCTCATGGTTTTTAATAAAGTGGATGGGTTGAAAGACAGGGCTATAATAAATGGCCTGAAGCAAGCGTACGAAAATAGTGTGTTCACGTCTGCGTTGCGAGGCATAGGATTGCCGGCATTGAAAGAGCAGGTGCTCAAAGAGATAGAGTCGAGCTTCACCGAATACACTGCACTTATTCCGTTGATGGAAGCGAAAGCAATAAGTAAAATTCGTAACCTTGCAGCCATCGTCTCTGAGGAATACATGTACGCACGGAACGGTAAGCCGGATGTTGCGCCTTTAGCGGTTGCAAAATTAACCTTTCGTGCAGGAGCCTATCACAAAGTAGAGATAGAACAACTGGTCGCGCGGTTTGCCGATTACAAAGTTGTAGAAGAAGCTTGAGCCTGGCTGTGCACTTTGTTGTGCAGCCATGTAAAAGAAAATATGCAAGGGATTAATTTTGTTCGGTGCAGAGGTTGCCTCGGCCCATAATATTTGTTAATCTAGCATATCATCACTTGCCCTTCGGATCTAACTGTTCTTTACACCCGTAATGCAGTATATGATAACTGCCTGATGCAAGTGCCTCGGTTTAAAATGGCTCGCTTTGGTCGATTAGAGCCAGTTTTAGCGATGTGCTGATCACAACTTGCCAGGCCTGGCCCTGTACTCCTGTAACCATGGCCGCGTTCAGTTATCATATGAAGTAGCGTACAGCTTCCTCGGAAAAATTAGTGCCGGCTACTGGCAAATTGGTATGGCGATTGTAGGTTCATAGCTTACACGAAACTCCTGCCAGTATGACAGTATCAAGAAGCATCACCTAAAGGCGTTTTTACTAATTTTGTAAACAGCGTCGACGACACCATGTAGCGCATTGGTGTCCAGATTTGCTACACGAGATTCCATCATGACCATAACGACACTTGTCAGTGAGATAACGCCCCCTCTTCAGCCGAGCGACTCCGTCGAGCACGCGCTTGGTTTGATGTTAGAGTTAAGGGTGCGTCACCTCCCGGTTGTTTCCAACACGGGCAGGCTAATTGGTCTGATTTCTGAAAATCAGCTTCTTGATGCGATGGGGCCAGATGCGCCGCTCGAATCATTGCTGGGGCTGGAGCCTGTGAGTGTGAGCCCGGATACGCACGTATTCGATGCAACCAAAGTCATTGTTGACCACAAATTAACCGCGCTACCCATCGCCACGGAAGATGGGAGCTATATGGGGCTTGTGAAGCGCCACAACATTTTTGAGCAGTTTGCCAGGATGTTGTCTACCCAGGAATCCGGCGCCATCATCGCGCTTGAAGTTGATCGACGGGATTATTCGTTAGCGCAGCTTGCCCATACCATCGAACAGAACGACGTCAAGATCCTCTCTACCGCAACCGAGACCCCGGATTCAGCAGACGGTAAAATGAAAGTTACCCTCAAACTGAACGTCAATGATACGTCTCGTGTGCGGCATATCCTTGAGCACTATGGCTATCATGTAGTTGCCTCCTTTAGCGACGACCGCGACGACGACGACTTTAAGAATCGTCTGCAGGAGTTCATGCGCTACCTGGAAGTCTAGAGCGCTTCATCTGTCAGATATTTACCGCTGCACGCTTTCTGCGCCACTGGCCGGGCGTGCCCCTTCTATCAGAGAATCATCCTGTTCGAGATAGCGCCATCGCCTTTGCCCTTTGAGCCGGCGTGGCGTCCAGGGCCGTTCGTCTACCACCAATTCAACCGTTTTTATGCGGGTCCGTGTGTCCTGTTTGTAGCGATAACGCACGCAGATTAGCTTGTCACCGTACTCATGGACGAGGCGAATGGTGCCACGGGCACCGGGGCGGAGGGTAACCAGGTTAGACATAGATTCGTTGGGTTTTGTGCGGGTATTGCAAGGGATTTTCAGAGATAGACACCTGCAGGCTTACATACATACCCTACTGCTTTTGCCTCACCCGCCCCGACGTGTTCAATGCACCTCAAACGTGCATATCCCCGCGTTTGCATAAGTTGAAATAAACCAATGAGATAGGGCATCTGGGCCCCGGGCTACTATTGCCTTCTTTTAATCTTCATCCAATACTTCAGGAAGAGAACCGGATAGGCTTCTGTGCGTTGGAATTAGCCTGTTAAATATGCGTTTTTTGCCGTATTTTGAGGGTAAATAACGTGACCGGCAAGACCGGTGCGTTTTGTTTGGTTCACGACTTTGTGAACACGGCAGAATTGCTAACCCTGAACCCTAAACAGGGAATCTATGAGTACTGAAGAAAAACCCGGAAATAGCGGGTATGGCGCATCTAATATTCATATCCTGGAAGGACTGGAGGCGGTTCGCAAGCGGCCGG
>JBCCIM010000232.1 GCA_039111535.1 Bacteroidota bacterium
AGGTTAGGCGACCTGCGGCTTTTTGCAGAAGAAATTCAAGGACTTGGTTTCGAAGTTGATGCCTCTCGCCTGCTCTTGCAAAGCCTGGCAGATTATAAAATCCACGGCACCAGGCCTCCTTTTGACCATGTATTCCTTTTCACGGGGCACATGATCGATAGCGCCACCAGAGAGCACCCTCGATTCCCGGCAAAAAATGAGCACGCTGCAGCTAAGGCCATTGCAGATGCTGTAGCTTCAGAGGCTGCATCATTACAAAAGCAGAATAAATCTATACTTGGAATTACCGGTGGTGCCTGTGGCGGCGATATCCTGTTCCACGAGGCATGCCACGCTGCCGGCATTTCCTCACACATGTACCTGCTATTCCCTAGAAAAAAATTCCTCGATGCTTCTGTATCTTTTGCGGGCCAATCCTGGGTTGACCGTTTTGATAAAATCTATGACCGCCTGACGCCAGATGAACGCCCCGTACTTGGCGAGAACGACGAGCTCCCTACATGGCTCAAGGAGAAAAATGACTATTCCATATGGGTGCGCAACAACCTTTGGATGTTAAATAATGCGCTCGTTTATGGCGGGGCAAACGTTACCCTCTTTGCCTTGTGGAATGGCGAAGGAGGAGATGGTGTTGGTGGCACGCAAGACATGGTCGACCAGGCCTCTGCAGAAGGGGCCAAACCAGTCATCTTGAACACAAAAAACCTATTCGACCTGGTCTAGATTTAGCTTTTTCAAGTAATCCTCCCTGACAAGCCCATACATCTCGGCATCCAGGTACTGGCCAAACCGGTAATAGTGCTGCCGGCGCGTGCCTTCATGGGACATGCCAAGCTTTTGTAGCACACGCCCCGAAGCCGGATTGGTCGAAAAATGGGGGGCAGCAAGGCGATTCAATTGCAACTCTTCAAACCCATAGCGCAGCACAGCATGGCCAGCCTCCGTGCAATAGCCACTGCCCCAGTAGGGTATCCCGACCCAATAGCCCAAATCGCCTCGATTGTGGGGCATCTCCAGTACAATCCCGATTGAGCCAATCAACTCACCCGAAGACTTAAGTTCAATCGCGAAGTTGATCACGCGGTCGTTGTGAAAATCATCAATCAAACTCAAAATCCAGCGTTCTGCAATGCCATTTTTGTAGGGATGGGGCAGAAAAGTGGTCTGCGCCATTTCAGGTGCACCGGCAAGCTGCTGTACCCGGCGGGCGTCTTGTATGTGGAACTGCCGGAGCACCAGCCGTTCGGTTTCAAATTTCGGAAAGGGCCCTTGAGGCATATCGGGTTACGCTGCTACTTTTTGCGTTAAACGTCGGGATGAATTAATCGTCGGGATTGAGCAGTTCATCAATACGCACAACAACATCTTCGAGATGGTAGCGCGTCATTTTGTCGCGCGTCCGCCGGCTGGCCGCTGAGGCTTTCCGCTGCAGAGCCTCCATCTGACCACGGACAATAGGCCTGATATCCGACTGGCTCACATCAACTGAAGTGCCAAAGAAGAACGCAAAATTGGAGCTAAACTCTTCGTTCATCAGGTAAGCCATGCGCTCCAGGTAACCGCGCTGCAAGTTACGGCGATAGGTATCAATGGCCGGCCGCGTTACATCAATTTCAGACCAGAGACCATCCTGCAGGTCTTCCATAAATTCAATGGCTGTATACGCATTCTCACCGTCAATGACTTCGCCCTCGATCAAACGCTGAAGTCGTGTGGGATCGAGTAAGTTGTTGAGAATCGACACCTGCCGGCCTCGAATCCGATCAACGGCGCCTGCTGGTTCAATTCTCCGTAAAATGCTGTCATCAAGCAACCATGTCGGCGTTGTAAAGACCTGCTCCTGTAAAAACGCAAGCGCCGCTTCCTGGTTTGCACGACTTACTGTTGTATACACCATGCCCGACTGGTCACTCGTTTTTCGGTTTTCATAGACTCCGCCAATCAGCGTTATGGTGTGCCGCATGTAGCGGCTCCACATGCCAAGTAACTCGCCATAAATTTCTTCAAGGTCGTCGTAGTCCTCTCCATCAGTTGTCGTCCAATTGACTAACTCAGGTACAACGCGCTTGAGGTTCGCAACAGCATAGGTGCTGGCCAGCACCGGATTATCTCCCATATCTTCTGTCTGCGCATCCGGATTATAAGCAGTTGATCCGCCAAAACGGAAACGTTTGTCATCAGCGTGTTCGAGGATCATCGCATCCAGCATGGTTTTTTCCTGTTCCGCTTCCTCGATGTCTGGGTACCAGCGATAACCCCACTCGACTGAGTAGTGATCGTAAGGTCCAATTTTGCGGACAAAACGCGTGACACCATCACCAGGCTGTGCGATGTAGTTCTGCCGTGTATAATCCATGATGGATGCCCCCACCCCGTATGCCTCGGTAAAGGCCGGCGAACGCAAGGAGTCCACGGGAAAAGCAGAGCTTGCAATCATGTTGTGCGGCAGCCCAATGGCGTGACCAATTTCATGGGCAATCACCTGGCGCATGGTTTCTCCAATCAAATCGGCATCCAGCTTGAGCCCACGGGCACCGGGATTTGCAGCTCCGGTTTCGATCATCAACCGGTTACGATAGGAACGCATGTGGTTGTGATACCAGATAATATCGCTTTCTATGATTTCACCCGAACGTGGATCGGAGACGCTTGGCCCGGTTGCGTTGCGGGTTGTATTGGCCACGTAACGCATCGTAGAGAAGCGGACATCTTCCGGATCAAAATCGGGATCATCTTCAGGGATGCGGCACTCGATTGCATTTTTAAAGCCGGCGCTTTCAAAGGCAGTCTGCCAGTCGTTGATGCCCTGGCAAAAATAGGGGCGCCACCGATCAGGGGTTGCAGGATCGAGGTAATAGATAATCGGCTTGACCGGCTCTACCAGTTCACCCCGCAGATAGGCTTCGGGATCTTTGGGCACAAGGTTCCAACGGCGAATAAACGTGCGCCGGGCTGCTTTTTGCTCATCCAACCCAAAATCGACTTGCGAGACAGTGAAATACCCCACACGGTCGTCAGCGATACGTGGTGTCATGGGTTCTGCAGCCAGCAAGATCATCGATTGATACAGCTGCATCGAAATGGTGCCGGCTTTGCTGTTCGATGGTGGTGCTGTTGATTCAAACGTAAGCGTGTGCCGCACATTGACGTTCATCGGAAAGCTTTTGGCTTCGTCGATAAAGGAACGGTTGCCATCAAGCCGGCGCACTTTGAAACGGGTACGCTGGCTGGTGCTGAGCCCACCGATAGCTGGCACATCTTTCACAAAGAGGTCGGTAACATCGATAAGCACCCCTTGCGAATCGGGAGACAGGGCTTCGATATCAAACGACTGAATGATCGGCTCAAAATTATTTACCGCAACAGACTGCGCTACGGGCAGCGAGTCATTTGCAACACTGGTGTATGACCGCTTGCGCAGAAGAACCCTATCCCCTTTGCGCTGCCAGCGCACGACCTGCTCGCCCACTTTCGATCCACCGTTTATAAACGGACTCAGGTTGGCGGGCGTCTGTGCAATGCGGCTAATCCACAGCACCTCGCGTTCGAGGAGCGAATCAGGAATTTCGAAATAAAGGTCGTCATCAACACGGTGCAAGGTGAACAAACCTGCTTCTGAGACGGCTTTATCCGTAACTACCTCTTTATAGGCTTTGTACGGGTCGTCTTTCTTTTTTGAGGGGGTTGCCTTCGACGGGGCAGCGGAAGGTTTTTCAGCCACAGGTTGGCTTGTGGTACAACCACCGATGAGTAAAAACAGCGCAAGCACTAAAGAGCCAAGACGGAAACCGCCGGGACAAACGTTATTGAGTTGGTACATGGATAGCTTGAGGATCTGATGGGCCCGTTTCAAGGGCAAGCAATATCGATTGATACAGAAGAAGGCCCAAGATACAAATCTATCCCGTATATTTTGGGTCTGTTGTCATCAAAAATTTGCACATCAATTCCGTCTAAAATCAGGCAGCAACCATGAACATGCTCTTTTCTTTTTTCTGCGCCGGCGCGACACGGGCTGCGAGGATTTGACACAGGTTATAAAGCAGCTGCGCAGCCGTTGGCGTGCGTGACTTGATACGTTGTTTTAGCCGGCTCTCATCAAAACTGAGCACTTGTGCATGCCGCGAAGCTACGCGTACATCAGCCGTGCGCCGGCTGTTGAGTAAAAAACCGAGTTCGCCAATTACTTCACCAGCCACGGCACGGTGCACAACCTGGCCGCCTTTGCAAATATCTACTTCCCCGGCGAGAATCATAAACACAGTGGTTGTCTGCTGGCCGCTGCGGATCATAAGATCGTCCTGCTTCAAATCTAACAGATGTCCCTTTGAGATGATGGTCTTGACTTCTTGTGCCGGCAGGCTTTCAAAAAGCTTTGTACCACAGTAAGCGTGGGGCGTAATATCTGTACATTCAGTTGACAACTGTTCCAGTATCCAATTGGCTTTCTCCTCGGGCAGTTCCGCTACACTGCTTACACTTGCATTGCCCAGGCTCGCCGCAACGTCTGCTATGAATCCCAGATCTTCCACAGGTTGCTCAAGCACTTTGCGAAATGGGGAACGGGTGTCTGCGAGGTAGGCAAGGTCTCGAATCACAAAAGCCAGCGGAATCATAATACCAAAGGCATCATCATTATAAACAGGGCACGCATAGCTGCGAAACCCCATGCGTTGATAATAACGAATCAAATGGGGCTGGCAGTCACACACAGCCACCTCAATCTTTTCCCGCTTGCAAATCTCAGCCACCTCCTCAATCATCCGATAGGAAAGCCGGCTGCCGCGGTATCCCTTGCGCACCATAAACCGGGTGAGCACGAGGAGTTGTTCATCCTGGATGGTATCCCGGAAGCGCTGGAGATCATAGGTTTCTTCCAGCTCATCTGAAAACTGACCATACTTGCCAAGGTTGAGCCGCAAAGAGCCAATAAGTTGGCCGTCTTGTTTTGCGTACATCAGCCAGGCGTCGGTATCGTTCTCACCGTATAGCATGCGGCATTCGTGGTCTGCCACGTCATTAAAGATGTGCATTTCTTCTACGTAGACTTCATAGCGAAGGCGATAGATGGCCTCGCGCTCAGCTTCTGTTTGGGCGATATGCAGGGTAAAGTCCATGACGGGTCGTGTGTTTGAATTGTAAGCAATGCCCTTAACAGGGCCTCGTACTTTTCAACACACGAAAGTGCATGCAGTAGGCTCATCAAAATGTCGCGCCGGCCAGATTTTTTTCGTTCCCTCTTACAAGGGACTTTGGAAAAGAAACAGATCATGCATTTCCGTTTACTCCTCATATTAATTTGTTGTCTGCTAGCCGCTACTCCGACAAGTGCACAGACAGGTACCTGTGAGCCGCCCACGGCAGAAGCTTTCCTGGATATTGGAAAAGCCCATGCACGTATTCCTAACCATGGCGGGCTTTTTTGGGGCCGGGGCGGCCCCACTTTTTATCGCGTCCCAAAAGAAGATGGAGCAAATGCAATCTATGCGGCCAACATTTGGGTCAGTGGGATGGTGGACAACAAACTACGGGCCTCAGCGGCTACATTTGGACCGGGAAATTACTGGCCAGGCCCACTCAACGAATCCGGGCAAGCACCTTCAGATTGCAAACCGTTTGATAAAATCTGGGAGATCAATCTCAACGATATAGAAACGTTTCGCGAATCAGGGGCCATTTCTAATAACCTGAGAGATTGGCCGGCATATTTAGGTGCACCAGTTATTGATGGAGACGGAGATCCTGACAACTACAATCTTGCTGGTGGAGATGAACCCGAATTGCTCGGACATCAGCGACTTTGGTGGATCATGAATGACAGGGGAAATACTCATTGGTTAAATGGAAGCGAACCGTTAGGCCTGGAGGTGCATGCATCCGCTTTTGCTTATAAATACCACCCACTTGTAGAGCATCAGACGTTTTACTCCTATAAACTTATCAATAAAAGTACCGCAACCATCCAAGACACCTATTTCACAATATGGACAGATGGTGACATGGGCGATTATAATGATGATTATGTTGGTTCAGATTCATTGCTTGGCTTGGCGTATTACTACAATGCAGACAATGATGATCAGGGAGGATATGGAAAGGCACCGCCGGCCATTGGTTTTATGTTTCTCAATACACCCTCCGCAGAAAATGATGGCATTGACAACGACAGAGACAGCCTCATCGATGAACCCAAAGAGAAGCTAGGCGCAACGGTTATTATGAGTCACAGGAGATATACGGCTTCATGGGGCGACCCACGTGATGCACACGACATCATTAACTACGCGCGTGGTATTTGGCGAGATGGATCGCCCATCATTGAAGGATTCTGGGGATATGAAGACAATAACTGGTCTGCTGATAGCCAGCGCGTAGCCACACGATTTTCCTTCCCGGGAGACCCGCTGACCAATTCATTCTGGTCAGAAATGAACGCAAACAACAATGGTAGGCCCAACCCGCTTTCAGATCGCCGGCTCCACATGTCAACGGGCCCCTTTACTTTTGCACAAGGCGACACGGTTCATATTGCCTTTACTTTCCTTTATGCCAGAGGAAGTGATCATCTCGACTCGATCCGTACACTGAAGAGCACTGCTACCAGTATACTTGGCAGCGCGGACGCTTTCCTTGCTCACAATGCCGTCCCCAATCCATTCTTAAAACCAGAATTGGCTCCCCACCCCAACCACGTGTTGGGTTTCGATCAAAACTTCCCTAACCCATTCAGCAATTCAACCACCATACGATACAGCCTGCCGCAAGCCATGCAGGTTCGACTGACAGTTTATGACATCCTTGGTAGAGAAGTCGCTCAACTTGTGGATGCTTACCAGGAATCCGGCATTCACACCGCAGATTTCAATGCAGCGTCGTTACCTCCCGGCGTCTATCTCGCGCACCTTGAGGCGGACTTCCTCCGTTTTACAAAACGCATGCTGTTGATCCGGTAGAGAAGTGGAAGATTGAACGTTTTGGTGAAAGGGTTAGGGTTGAGCTACGCTGACCTTCACACGCGTCATCCCGGCCTTGAATCTGCCTTTATATCGCACATGTCGCTCGGCGCAACTTTTCTGCGTTTTACAAGATAGGTATAGATGGTATCTCTCATGCAAAAATGTAGCTTCATAACGATACTGCTCTTCCTTATGCTGCTTCCGTTTCAGGCAACAGCACAAACCGGTACCTGTGAACCAGCATTGGCTGAGGCTGAGCTTGACATAGGCAATGTACGCGCGCGCATCTTTAACAACGGCGGCCTGTTCTGGCGGGGCTCGCCCCATGTCTACGAAGTCCCAAAAGGCGAAGGCTCCAGCGCTCTTTTTGCTGCAAATATCTGGATTAGTGGCCTGATCGACAATCAAGTGCGCGTAGCAGGGAGCCGGTTTGGCCCGAGGGAATTCTGGCCCGGACCAATCGACGTAGCCGGCAATCCGCCGGCTGACTGCAGTCCTTACGACCAGATATGGGAAATTACATGGACTGACCTCTTTGACTGGTTCGAGTTTGGAACCATCTCGACCAACCTCGCAAACTGGCCCTGGCACCTGGGTGCCCCGGTGATTGATGGGGACGGAGTCCACGGAAACTATAACCTCGAAGGGGGTGACTTTCCCGAACTGCTCGGCCACCAGCGACTCTGGTGGATCATGAACGACCGCGGTAACACGCACGAATCAACCGACAGTCAACCACTCGGCCTCGAAGTACACGGATCTGCCTACGCCTTTCCATTTCCAGAGGCTGCCAAAAACCACACATTTTACACGCATAAAGTTATCAACAAGAACACGGTGCCCATCACTGATTTGCACTTCACCTTCTGGACCGATGGAGACCTGGGCAACTTTGACGATGACTATGTCGGGTCAGATACACTACTGGGGCTGGCGTACTATTACAACGCCGACAATTTCGACGAGGGAGGAGAAGGGTATGGTGAAGCGCCACCAGCGGTGGGATTTCTCTTCCTCGAAACACCCCCAGCTACTGGCGATGGGCTTGATAACAACCGCAATGGAGAAACAGACGAGCCCGGTGAAATGCTTGGACCCACGCTCATAATGAATCACCAGAAGAGCGGTAGAAATGTTGGGGGCCCACAAACTTTACAACAATACTTCAACTATGCGCGGGGCATATGGAGAGACGGGAGCCCGATGTTTGAGGGAAGCATCGGGTATGCCGACGCGTTCTGGCCCGATGGCTTGCCTCAAATTCCAACCCGTTATTATATGCCCGGTGATCCGTTAACCGGCGCGTTTTGGTCTGAATTCAACGGAGACAACGCAGGTAACGCAATAGCCCCATCTGACCGCCGGCTCCACATGTCGACCGGCCCCATCACCCTCGCACCCGGCGACACCATGACAGTTAGTACTGCCATCCTTTGGGCAAGGGGCGAAGACCATCTCGATAGCGTACGTCAATTGAAAGCAGATACACCGATCATTATCAACGCAGCTGCGGCTATTCTATCACCCAGTGTTTCGAAGAACCCTGATCCGCGACAACCCAACAATCCACCTCCTGGCACGGTGCTCAATTTTGAGCAAAACTTCCCAAACCCATTTAAAAGTACAACCACTATCCGCTACAGTCTCCCACAATCTATGCGGTTACGACTGGCCGTTTACAACACCCTCGGGCAGGAAGTGGCGGTGCTGGTGGAGAATCGACAGGCAGCCGGTAACTACAGCGCAGCCTTCAACGCCGACAACTTGCCGGCAGGTGTATACCTTGCGCGTTTTGAAGTCAACCAACTCCAATTTACCAGGCGAATGCTTCTCGTGAAATAACCTGTATGCTTTTCTACATGCACGAATAGGCGCTTTCACGCAAAATGTCGTGCTACACAGCATTTCTACGTTTTACCAGATAGGAACAGCTGGTATATCACATGCAAAAAAGCTACTATATCGCACTTCTCATCTTATTTGTGCTGTCAACGCCTCAGGCGACAGCGCAAACAGGTACCTGTGAACAGGCTACCGCAGAGGCGTTTATCGATATTGGTAACGTCCGTGCACGTGTGTTTAACCAGGGTGCCCTCTTCTGGCGGGGTTCGCCCCATTTCTATCAAGTCCCAAAAGATGGCAACTCTAATGCCCTGTTTGCGGCCAACATTTGGGTCAGTGGCCTTGTTGACAATGACATGCGCGTGGCTGCCAGTTCGTTCGGCCCTTGGGAATTCTGGCCCGGGCCTATAGACGATGCGGGTAACCCACCGTCAGATTGCACACCCTACGATCAAATCTGGGAAATCAATCGAAATGATTTAAATGATTTATTTCAATTCGGTACCATTTCAGAAAACCTGAAAAATTGGCCCTGGCAGTTGGGTGCGCCGATAATCGACGGCGACGGCATCCCTGACAACTACAATCTCGAAGGCGGTGACCTTCCCGAATTACTCGGCCACC
>JBCCIM010000233.1 GCA_039111535.1 Bacteroidota bacterium
CGCTTTTATCTCCTTTCGCACAGGTCCTCCTGAATTTTATTCAGGAAAACGCTCCGATAAAAGCACCCACCGCACATCGCCACGCATTTGGTGGACGTCCACGCGCTAAATTGCTGAAAACGAATTAGTCTTTGCTAGCTACTATTTTTCTGAACACCCCTGACACCGATCAAGGAATATCGAATGTCGAAGGGACTATATTTCCATCAACCATCAACCATCAACCATCACTAAGGTACGCAATCATGCGGGCCCGGGAGAGCTTGAACAGGTATTGCAGGACATTCCTGTGCTGCTGCATGTAGATTTCTTTCGACAGGTCTGGGATAAAGGAACGGAGCGCTTCGAATTGAGAGTCTACCGACTCGGGGTAACGCGTGAATGTAGACTTAAGGGTTTTGCCTACAGCTTTGACATATGTCTCAAAGCGCGCCCTGCTTAGTTTGCCGCCACGGACGTAGGTGTCGTAAAGCGTTGTGCGTACATACGTGACAGCTTGCTGGATGGCTTGCTCAACTTCTATCGGGGCATAGCTCGTTTCTACATCGGTTTCAAATGGTACTACAGCGCCCATGAAGCTGGCCCGAAGCACCTGGGCAAATCCGCTCAGTGGGTAGCCGTTGCAATAATGCGGGTGGACTTCGATAAAGTCGGCAAAAGCGCTGACTGCTTTATAGGTGTTTGAGGTATTGCAGAGAATGGACAGCATGTGGGCCTCGAGAATTTCCGCCGGTGCAAGCGGTAGGTGATTCACAGCAGTATCTTTGTCACCCATTACCAGCCAGCTTGCCTCTTTCGACTTTACGAGGCTTATCCGCTTGTCTTGCTTGGCAGCTTCTTTGATGTTGCGAATAATTTTTGCCAGGTTCGGATCTTCCTCTCTGTAATTTCTGAAAAGGCCCTCATTAACTTTGCTGAACACGAGCCGGCGTAGCGCAATCTTGAGCTCGTCTTCAGAGAGAGATGTCCAGTTGCACGTGTCAAAGTATTGTGCAAGCACGACAAACCGGTCGTGTGTATCGCGCTGATAAAGTTCAGCAATACAATCGAGGGCAAGGTCCTCATTGGAGATACCAAATTGATTGTCGACAAGGGAGCCGCGACGCAGGCGGTGATGCAGGTAGGCAAGTGCAATTCTGAAGCAGATTTGAACCAGGTTGTTTACAGCTTGATGTTGGGGATGGGCGCTGAAAATTTGCGAGAGTGTTGCTTTTAGGGTCACGATGTAAGGATCAGGATATGTGGGGATTGATTGACTGACCCTACATGCGCAAATCCAGATAGAAAAGCGACATGCTGATCCATAACGGCGCCGGCGCCACTTAATTTAAATTTTTTGCCCGGGCCGTGTCGCGAATTAGGCAAACCTTGCGCATTAGTATAGAATGGCGCGCTGCATTTCAATCCAGGACCTGGTCTCCATGGGCAAAACCAATGGCGCTCATGTTCTAGCTGCTAATGCTACGGACGGGGTAGAAAGAACCAGCACTGGTGGCACGCACTGCACAATGGCTGTGCGTATTGTGATAAAGTCTAATTGACGCACTGTAAAGTCCATCTTTTGCAGTGTCCCAACCGATCCCAAAAGCTTTCTTTGTCATGAAAAACACGTCAAACGTAACCGAGGTACTTATTGCTGCGCGAAAAGGTGAAGACGACGCGCAAAACCAACTTTGGGCTATTGTTTATGATGAACTGCGAAAAATTGCACACTTGCAGTTGCGCAGTGAAAGCAACCGCCGCATGCTTTCAACAACAGCGCTGGTGCATGAAGCCTACTTACGACTGGTTGATGAGAAAAGTATAGAGTGGAAAAATAGGGCCCATTTCTTTGGCATTGCTTCGCGCGTGATGCGCCGGGTTATTGTTGATAATGCCCGCAAGCAATGCGCACAGAAGCGCGGAGGAGGACAACTGGCAGAATCATTTGATGAAGCCCGCTTTGTCCCGGAAAATCGAATTCAGGAGGTCCTGGATCTCGATGAAGCACTCAACGCCCTCGAGCACATCAATGCACGCTGGAGCAAGGTGGTAGAGTGTAAATATTTTGGAGGATTGAAAGAGGCAGAGATCGCCGACATTCTCGACGTATCTATCCGTACTGTTGAGCGCGACTGGGTGAAAGCCCGGGCGTGGTTGTATCACCACATGCACAAACCCATGGCAGAGGCCTGAGCCGTTGCCTCCGTGGGCTATGCAGGAAACCAACATTCCGATGGAAGAAAATACCCTTGATCTCTCGTCGTTTCGCCGGGAAGTGACAGCCGCAACCCTGTCACCTGATGAATGGGCGCAAGTAGATAAAATTCTAGATGAAATGCTGGAGTTGCCGGAGCATGAACGAATGGCCTATCTACAGCAGGAACGTGTAGAAAACCGGGTCATTCGGCAGCAAGTACAGCGGTTGTTGGCTGCGTGCAAAATGGAAACGGCCCGGGCCTTTCTGGAACCGCTACATGAAGCGGGGAGCCCAAACATGCTCCGGCAAATGGAGCAAGCCTTAACAACCCCGCAGGTAGAACAACTCACGCCTGGTCAGGATGTCGGGCCCTATACCATTGTTCGCCCTATAGGTAAAGGGGGCATGGGTGTGGTATATCTTGCAGAACGCTCGTTTGACGCCTATAAAAAACCGGTGGCGCTCAAAGTTGTGAAGCGCGGCATGGATACGGATGATATCCTGCATCGATTTCGGGTTGAACGTCAAATCCTTGCCGGCCTGGAGCATCCGCATATTGCCCGATTGCTCGATGGCGGTGTAACGCGCCATGGCTTGCCGTATTTCGTCATGGAATATGTAGATGGCGAGCCCATTGATTCTTATTGCGACAACAACAAATTGCCTGTGCGCGAACGGCTTGCCCTGCTTAATCAGGTGTGTGAAGCTGTACAATTTGCCCACCAGAACCTTGTTGTTCACCGCGACCTCAAGCCCGGCAATGTACTCGTTACCGCTGATGGGCAGGTGAAGCTACTCGACTTCGGGATTGCCAAGTTGCTTGATAGTAGCGAAAAGGGGGCTACCCTGTATACCACCGAAGATAGCGGCCGGCGAATGACGCCTGAATACGCTGCACCCGAGCAAATTCGCGGTGACCAGATTACCACCGCAACGGATGTTTATGCCCTGGGTGTCATTCTGTATGAATTGCTTTCCGGCCGCCGGCCCTATCGGTTCACAACGCGGATGGTATCTGAGTTTGAAGAGAAAATTTGTCAGGTTGTACCGGGCCGACCAAGTACAGCATCGGCCCGTAATTTTTCAGATACCGAGAAAGATACGAGGCAGGTAAGTGCATTAAGAGGGACGCAGCCCGACCGCCTCCGGCGCCAGTTGGCAGGGGATCTCGATGCGATTGTCCTGAAAGCGTTAAAAAAAGAGCCGCCACTTCGGTACGCGTCAGCCGGGGAGCTCGAAGCAGACATTGAGCGATACCTCAATCATATGCCGGTGCAAGCCCGGCGCGATTCTGTCAGATATCGCGTTGGTAAATTTGTGCGGCGCTACAAGCTGACCGTAGCAGCGTCATTTATTGCCTTGCTCGCGTTGCTGGGCGGGGTAGTTACCACCACATGGTGGGCACAGAAAGCGCAGGCAGCCCTTGATGCCGCTACAGAAGAAAAGAATCGCAAGGAAGAGATCAACGCGTATTACACAGCGATGCTGTCGGTTTTTAATCCGAGCACAACGGAAGAATATCAGCTGGCAAGGAATGTGCTGCACGGTGGAATCGATAAACTGGAAAAGCTGGATGATCAGCCCATGATGCAGGCGGTTGTGATGAATGCGCTGGGCGAATTTAGCCGGCAGTTCAGGCTTTATGGTATGGCTGATTCCCTATTTCAGCAATCGTTGAACCTCCAACGCAAGAGCAACCTGCCGGCAGACCATCCCGATCTGATTACCAGCCTGAATGGCATTGGCCGCGTCCTTATGATGCAGGGGCGATTTGATGAAGCCGAGGCGGTATTTCTTGAGAACATTAACAATAGCCCCGAACGGGTAGACAGCTACATTAACCAGAGTTTTGTATACCTGTCAACTGGTCGCCTCGATGAAGCCATTGATGTGCTGCAACAGGTGATTGCCATCGAACCCGACAACATAAAGGCTACAAACAACCTGGGCATCAGTTATTTCTATGCGCGTCGCTGGGAAGAAGCATTGGCGTGGAACGAAAAGGCTGTAGCACTTGCACCATCGTATATCACCTACCTGAATTTGGCGACCCTGTATTACTACCAGGAGGCCCGGTATGCAGATGCTGCTGCTGTCTATGAAAAAGCGTTGGCGCTGAACGATAAGGACTACGCCATCTGGGGTAACCTTGCTACGGCGTATTACTGGGCACCCAATTTGAGGCAGCGGGCAGCAGAAGTTTACGATATTGCAATAGCGAAAGCAGAAAAGAGCCTGCGCGAATTCAAAGCGGATGACGCAGAGGCCATGTCGCAACTGGCAACGTACTGGATTATGTTGGGGGATGAGACAAAAGGCCGGCGATACATTGAAGCTGCACTGGCCCTTGCGCCAACGGATAACAAGTTCATCATGCGCCACGGTTTTATTCTTGAGCGGCTGGGTATGCGAAGGGATGCCCTGACATGGATTGAGAAAGCGATCACAAATGGCTATCCTGTAAACAACATCGAAGGGGACCCCGGGTTTGCCGAGCTTCGCAGTGATGTACGGTATCACAATCTGCAGGGCGTTCACCCTGCATCAGACGCTATCCAATAAGAGGTTATGGAAAACTTACCCATTATTTTATTCAGTATACTCACCACCATACTGGTTTTATGCCTCACTTATTTGGCTGCCAAGCTGGCACGGCTCAAACCATCGCAGCCGGCGCCAGGCAAACCAGTTCCACCACGTAATCCCAAAGAAGGTGCAACGTACCAGCTAAACGTTAAAGTTGGCGAAAACAACCGCTGGAGGGTCGAAAACGCAGATGGTTCACACGGACCGCTCTACGTGCGCAAAGGAGACCGCATTGTCTGGAAAATAGAGGGCACTGATGCGTTTTTTCAGTTTCCGAGGAGCGACCACTTCTTTCTCGACAGCAAAACAGACGGCGCAAAACAGCCCGACCCATGGCTAATCGAAATTGGTCCGGATGGTGGGCAGGTTAGCGTCGTCATCGCAGAGCGGGCTTGTCCGGGCGCCTATGCTTATAGCGTGTTTTGCAACGTGTCGAAGAAGAGCAACATCCCTGTAACAGGCTATGCTGAAGGGGGCTCGCCGCCTGAGTTCATTATTATGATTTGATCCATTCTGGTCATTTGCCCAAATTGCACTGTCGCGGTTTTTCAGGATAACACGTGCCCTGAGGCTGAGGCAGTGCTTTTTCTTTTTTATACCTGCGCTACCTGCGCTGTTTTAGTTTCCGATAGACATTTTCGATCCAATTTTTCCCTTCTTCTGTTGGACGCAGAAATTCTTCAGGCACCTCCGTTTCACAACTCTCAAGCAACGCTTCTGCTTTGGCAAGGACTTCCGGGTTTGGACACGCGCGGCGTAGAAAGGCTTGCCGCTGGTGTGACGGAAGTGCAAGGGCTTCGTCAATAATTTCGTTTAGTTGGGCTTCTTCAGGGAAAGGCATTGGATATGAGAAAGATGATGATTGGTGCAGCACGGAACGCGTTTCCTGGAGTTTGGGATGTTTAAGGTAGCTGTAAGACAGCGCATCTGGTGGACAACGAAGGCAAAATTGCCTCACAATATGGCAGACAGATACACGCTTACACCACAAAGAATATGGCGTAAAAACATGATGGAAAGTGACAATGGCAAGGTGTTTTTTATTGTTAACCCTGCCACATTACTGCGCCAGAATGATTTTTTAAGCCGGCTGTCGGATTCCGTGGGTTTTCTGCGCTATTAGTGTTGGGTAGCTATCGCCGAAAATTAGACCCCTAGCCATGAAAACACCACAGGGAGAAATCACACGGCTGATTGAGGAGATGCGTGGGGGGGATGAATCAGCCAGACAACGCCTTTGGGAAGCTGTTTACCAGGAGTTGCAACAGATTGCACGGTACAGAATGCGGGGAGAGCGCGAGGGACATACGTTGTCGACCACAGGCCTGGTCCATGAGGCCTATTTCAAATTAATGGGCCCACAAACCCATCGCCTGAATAACAGCCAGCACTTCTTTGCTTTTGCATCCCACGTGATGCGGGAAGTGCTCATTGACTACGCCCGTAAGGCAAAAGCACAGCGCCGAAATGGCGGCATAAAACCTGAACCCCTGGAAAATGCAGCGGACGAAATCGGACTGCATACCATTTTCGGGACGCTTTCTCCCGAACAGTTTATCGACTTGTATGATGCGCTTGAAGCCCTGAAAGTCCTTAATCCTACGTGGGCTACCGTTGTTGAGTGCCGGTTCTTTGGCGGGATGACTTTCCGGGAAATTGCGGAGATCATCGGATACGATACCCGTACGGCTGAGCGGTACTGGCAGCGCGCGCGTAGCTGGCTCTTTACCCGGATGAGTGGGAAAAGTATCGCAGCCTGACTACCGCCTCAATATGCAGGGCCTGACCCAGCCCTGCGCTCCCCACATTAGCGTGCGGTTTCCACGCGCCGACCATTTGCAAGAAACAACATGGAAGATCCCCCGCAGGAAAAATTAAACGCTATCATAGACCGTGCGTTTGACCTGGAAGGTGCAGCACTTGCTGCGTATTTGGATAAGACCTGTGCCAGCAATGCGCAGTTGCGACAAAAGGTAGAAGCCTGCCTTGCCGGCGCAGATGTTTCGGTACCAAAAGGTTTTATCTCAGATCCAGTGCCCGGCGTCAACGTTGCCGCGCTTAATTTGGTGGCACTCAAAGAAGAAGCTGACTTCAACAACAACCAGTTTGAGAACGGTGATACAGTAGGCGTGTATCGGATTCTTGAAATGCTGGGTGAAGGCGGCATGGGAGAAGTCTATCTTGCAGAACGGAACGACAACCAGTTTCATCGCAAGGTTGCCATCAAAATTGTGAAAGCCGGCATGGGGACACAGGAAGTACTTGCCCGCTTTCATTACGAACGACAAATTCTTGCCAATCTAAAACACTCAAACATCGCCCAGTTATTGTACGGCGATGTTACCGATACCGGGTTGCCTTATTTTGTGATGGAGTACGTGGAAGGCAAGCCAATCACCGAGTATTGCGATGCGCACCGTTTGCCCATGCGTGCAAGGCTCAAGCTTTTCAAAACTGTGTGTGATGCGGTTCGTCACGCACAGCGCAACCAGGTGGTTCACCGCGACCTCAAGCCCTCCAATATCCTTGTGACTGCAGAAGGCGAAGTAAAGCTGCTGGATTTTGGAATTGCAAAGCTACTCGCAAAAGATGGAGAAAGCGAAGATCTATATACGGCAACAGGTGCCCGCGGGCCGTTTACCCCGGCGTATGCCAGTCCTGAGCAGGTTAATGGGCAACCGGTGGATACTTCAACGGATGTGTATGCCCTCGGGGTGATATTATACGAGCTGCTGACGGGGCGCCGGCCCTATGAACTGGATCGCAGCGGGTTGACGCCCGACAACATGCGACTCATTTGTGAACACATCCCAACCATTCCAAGCAGTGTGGTTACCCGTCGGTTCTTGAATGAGCGCAGCGAAGTGCCGGGTGCGCTAAGCAAAAAACGTGCTAGTGAGCCATTAAAACTACGCCGGCTCCTCCGTGGTGATGTTGATGCCATTGTGATGAAGGCACTCAAAAAAGAGCCGGAACGCAGGTATCCCAGTGCAGCAGAATTGTGGTCTGACCTGAATTATTACCTGCTCAACCGCCCAATCAGCGCCCGCCACGATTCGTCTCGGTACCGCGCCTTTAAATTTGTGCAACGGCATAAGTGGTCCGTTGCTGCGTTTACTTTCGCTGCATTTGCAGTTTTCGGTGGATTGTTTTCTTCAATATCACAGGCAAGCATTGCCAAAGAGGAGCGAGATGAAAAGATAAAAGAAGCTAATAGGGCAAACGTTGCTTGGGAATATCTGGATGAAATCTTGTTGGCGATTGATCCAGATGTCTTGCAAGGCAAAGAAATATCAGCGTTTGATTTGTTGAAAACGGGAGTTGATAATATCAATCAACTAGACGATCAACCAGATGTCAAGGCAAGCATTCTTAAAACGATTGGCACTGCTTATCTCAACCTTGGTAAATTCCAAGATGCTGATTCAATTCTATCCGTTGCTGGAGATTTGTATATCGGCAAGATGCAATCAGAGGCTATTGATGTAGTTGATGCGTTGTTCAAACTCGGGCAAGCTAAGCGTAATACTTCTGAATACGATCTAGCTATTAATCTATTCGAACAGGCTCTGGCACTCCTCGAGAACGCTACATCCCAAGAAGGAGTGCTCTTGGAAAGCCAAATAAATAGTGAGTTGTCTCTTGTCTATTCAGGGTTGCGGAAGTTTGAAGAAGCACTTCGTTATGCCCAAAAGGCCAACACGATAGCTAGTGAGCTTGTTAGGGATAGTAGTGCTAACAGGTTGGATCTGAACATGGCTCTTAGCTTGGATCGAATGGCTACTGCATACAAAGGTTTAGAGTCGTTTTTGTTGTCGGATTCTCTCTATAGTAGCGCATTGAGCATTCGTCGTAGAATTCTAGGTAACAAACATCCTAAGGTTGCAAATACGTTGGTCGGAATGACCAGCGTGCTTTTCTATCTTGAGCGCTGGGAGGATGCTATCATGACTACTGAGGAGGCAAGAAAGATAAACCTTACTGCTTATGGTGATGATCATGTGTCGGTGGCTTTGTGTGACTATTGGCTTGGTAGAATTAGGTCTCGCGAAGAAAAATATAAAGAAGCAAATTTTTACTTCCAGCGAGCCAGGGCGAAGTACTTAACGGCAGTTGGCAAGAATCATCCATGGACAATAGTCGCTGATGCTTACTTTGGGATTTCTCTATTAGAGTTACAAGAGGTGAGCCGCGCTATTGAGATTCTAGAAAAAGTTAGAGTTAGATACAGTGAGAATGGTATCGGTGATTCTGACCGTCGAGTCGTAATTAATAATCATTATTTGGGAAGAGCATATCTCCAAAAAAATCAGTTTGAAGAGGCAGGAGAGTTATTGCTCATGAACAACAGATTATTGCAAGATGAGGGCAGTGCCTGGGCGAAAGATTTGTTAGAAGAAAATCGCAGTCTTTTAGCTAGAATTTGAAGAGATGAGCGTTCATCTGGAGATTAAGAAAGGATAAAAATTAACGGGGCCTAGCATATA
>JBCCIM010000234.1 GCA_039111535.1 Bacteroidota bacterium
AGGTATCCACAGCGGTCCCGTTTTCCGGTCCATAAACCGCCACGGCAATGTTGCCGACAAAGCAATAACCGGACGCTCTATCGCACGCATCATCAAGGGTACCTGCCTGCGTTGCGGGCTCTCCCCCGAACTTTACAGCGGCCACAGCCTACGCGCCGGCTTTACCACGCAGGCTGCACGCGCGGGCAAGGCTGAGCGCGTTATCATGCGCCACACCCGTCACAAATCTGAAAAAATGGTACGCGAATATATCAGGGAAGGCGACCTGTTCAACGAAAGTCCTACAGATGCTCTTGGACTTTAGCAGTTGATTTAATTCTTGTTTATGGGCAAATTATAGTTCGAACATTGCAATAACGGAAGTATTCATTGGGCAGCTTTGGAGCACACTTGAACAAACTTGCATACGCTGTGAATGGACGCGAAGCTACGCCGTTTGTTATTTCCAGATACCTCGGAAGCATCCTACCTTCACAACCAAACAAGAATAACCGATGTGCCGCTACCTGATCTATCCTTTCTTATTACTACTCGCCTCCCCTGCAGTAGCACAATCCGACCCCATCCAAATTCCAATGCATGCAGACCACTGGGACGCCCCAGCAGGTAGTGTTTCGTTCTTGAACCATGAAGGTGTGCCCTCGATGAAAATCAATGGAGGCCAAACCCGCGCTACTGCACGCGACGTCGTGTTTGAAAACGGCACCATTGAATTTGATGTATTCATGGTAGACAGCGGTTTCACCATCTACTTTAGGCAGGAAAGCACAGAAGAATCTGAAATAGTCTACTTCAGAGGTTTTATGCTTGGCAACCCGGACCAGCCTGATGTTGTCCAGTATTCTGCTGTGTTAAATGGCATCCTCCTATGGAATGTACACGGACATTATCAGGGCCCTGCAAAACATCTGGTGAATGACTGGACCCATGTTAAGCTTGTTGTATCTGGCCGCCGAATGCTGTTGTACGTACATGACATGGAACAACCAGCACTAGACATACCCCACCTGGAAGGAACGCCCTCAGCCGGTAGCATTGCCCTTGAAGGAACGTCGGCCTTTGCCAACATGGTCATAACACCCGACAAAACTGAAGGGCTCTCTCCTGCAGCGCTTCCCGACATCACAGACCACGACCCACGCTATTTGCGCAACTGGGAAGTTAGCGAGTCTTTTCTTTTACCTTTTGGCCATGAAATGGTGAGTGCCAATCGCAATTTCATAAGCAGCCCCTACCTACCCGACTCAACCACGCAATGGCAACCTGTTAATGCAGAACGGCTAGGACTGGTTAACCTGTCGCGGCTGTTTGGGGAAAGCACTGAACGCCGTGGTGCATGGCTCAGGCTTCGGTTGCAATCCGAAATTCAGCAAATCCGAAGGGTTGACCTTGGTTTCCTGGATGAAGTGTGGGTTTTGGTAAACGGACAATTTGCCTATGTCGACAAAAACACCTATTCCAACCCCATCATGAAAGACCCGGCCGGGCGGATTTCCATAGAAAACACGTCATTCCCCTTGCCTCTTCGAGAAGGTGAAAACGAAATACTCATCGGACTCGCCAATAACTTTTGGTCATGGGCCTTAATCGCCCGCCTTGATCGTATTCGTGGGATTTCTCAAAACACACCATGACAAAAAAAGGGCAAGCAGTACGCAGACTGCTTGCCCTTTTTAAATTTACGCGTATGCTTACTGCGTGAGATTTAGCACACCTTCCAGAGCGTCCAAAATCCGGGCTCTCGTAAATGGCTTTGCGATGTAGCCATTGAAGCCTTCTCTGATAAGCTGCTTTCGAATAACGCCAATCGGTAGCGCGGATACAGCCAGTACAGGCACGCTTTCGTACGTATTGACTTTGCGCAGCTCGCGGATAAGCTCAAAACCAGTGCGCCGACCACCAAGGTTCAGATCCATCAAAATGGCATCGAACGTACGGTTTGCAATCACCTGCAGCGTCTCAGAAGCATTGGCTGTCAGTGTAACCTCATACTTGTCGCGCAAGATGAGCAGCATAAGCTCCTGGGTATCTGTGTTGTCCTCTACAATAAGAATTTGATGGCGATCACCTTGCTCATCGGAATCGGTAGTGCCTTCCGTAATGGCCTGCGTGGTCTGGGTACGCGGGTTCGGTTCTTTGGGCAACTTGACGGTAAACTTGCTCCCCACGCCGGCCTCTGTTTCAACCTGGATAGTGCCTCCCATGGTCTCAACCAGGTTCTTGCAGATCGCAAGTCCGAGGCCACACCCTGAATGCGCCCTGCCCTGCCCTTTTGATTCCTGTGAGAACCGGTCGAAGATGAACGGGAGGAACTCTTCCGTAATCCCCGTCCCTGTATCCTCGATTTCTACAATAACGGAATTAACATCGCTATTGACCGTGATTGTCACTTCGCCTTCCGGCGTAAACTTGATTGCGTTCCCCAGTAAATTGGATAAGACCCGCCGGAACGATGCACGATCAAGTTTGGCTTTTGCCGGCTGCTCAACCACAAGCTTCAACGGAATGCTGTATTGCTCTGCGTACGGCTTAAACAATTGCAAAACGCCCTGGGCTTCCACCGTTATGTCAAGCATTTCATATCGCATGACCTGCTCAATACCATCCATAGAAGACACGCGCAGCACGGCATTGAGCGTTTCGAGCAACCGATTGCCAGATTCACTGATATAGCGCGCAAACTGAACATCTTGCCCTGTAAGCTTATCAGACAGATAATCTGCAAACCCAATCATGGACGTGAGTGGCGTACGGATTTCATGGCTCATGTTTGCCAGAAAAGCTTTCTTCGCTGCAACGCCAAAGTCAGCAACCTCAGGCGTAACACCCAATCCGGAATGTCCCGGATAGTTGGTGATATCAACAGCCATTGTGAGCGTAAGCTTACGGCCTTTGCTATCAGCTCCGAGATAAGAGGAATGGAACGCAAGCAGCTTGGTATCTCCCACTTTTGAGCGGATAGACACACACACAACGCCACGCTCTTTGTAACTCTCTTTGAGCTTGGAGTCTTTAAGCTTGAGACGCTGCCCTTTTACTTTTCTTGTCCATGCAGAAATAGTTGGCGCTTCCTCTTTTGTTACCCCGGAAAGCTCTACCCAGGGCTGACTCAGCTCGATGATATGTCCACCTTCAACATGCAATAGCACAGGAAAAGGCGAAGTTTTGATCGAGCGGATGAAGTTTTCCTCGAAGGTGCCATTTGCAGCTACTGCACCAAACACACCATTTGTAGGTGTTTTGGGTACTGCCGGCGAAGCAAAGAAGCTTGTTGTATCATCAAGGCCTTCTGCCTGTTTTTTGGCAATTTTCAGCTCTTTAAACAGGACATGTACAATTTCCAGCGATGGGTCTGGTGAACTCATCAGCTGAATTTCAAGCAAGACATCCTTTTTACCAGGGAGCCCGGGCAAACTCACCGTTGGAGCTGCTGCCTTGTTCTTTTCGTGGAATATCTGGTTTAACGTTTCCTCGAGCTTCAACCGATAAAAATCAGGCAGTTTGTCGAGGTAGTCTTTTGTCAGATCGTTTTTCTGAATGTCGAATATGCGATCAATCCTGCCCGTGTGATCGAGGATTTTGAAAGCTCTGTCAATCAACAGACTGGCCGGCGCATGATCCTGCAGCATCACACTGCGATGCAACTGGGAGATAATATCGCCTGGCATTGACACCGGTGCTGGAATATCGTGTGTCTGCCCCTGATCAAACGGAGGATCCACCTGAATTGAGGTAAGCGCCGGTTCCTGTGCATCAACATCTTCTATATCGATTGCAGGTGCAGAATTTGCCTCTGATTCATGAAGTGGCGCCTGTGTTGCCGGATTCTGGGCAATTGGATTTTGTGTAGCCTGGCTTGGCGCTCCCGGATTCTGCGCAACAGGGTCAACATCCATAACTTCAAACAGCTCAGAATCGTTTGAAATGGCATCAACGATCTCTGAAACATCAGCAGCTGTTACTTCGCCATTTTCGGGAGGCAAATCATCCAGCGATAAGGGCGGAATATCTAAATCAGTTGGTAAAAGGGTGTCGACATTGAGTGTCAGCGGCTCTTCCAATTCTTCCGGCGCCGGCACATCGATCTCTAGCGACTCCATGGTCTGCTCTTCCACTGGAGATGCTTCAACCGTTCCGTTTTCAAGCGCAAAACCCTCCTCAGCCTCCTGGACCAGCTCCCTGGCAACAGATTCTGCAGGCTCGATTGCTGATGGTTCAGCATCCGTAGGCAGCACCATGCCATCGCCGGCTTTATTCCGTGTCAACTCATCAATAGATTGACGCTCAGACAGCGTGGGAAGCGTGTCATCCTCTTCCTCTGGCGGCTCTTCTTTAACCAGGTCAATGTGAAAGGCCTCAGCCTCGCCACTTAGCCTGTAAATTTTGAAGATGTTATCAACAGACTCAAATTGTTCTGGCAAGCTTTCTGCAAATTCAGCATCCCCCAGAAACAGAAACCCGCCTGGTCTCAGAGAATGATGGAAGAACGTGACTATCTGAGACTGTGAAGCCTGGTCGAGATAAGCAAGCAGGTGTCGGCACGTTATGAGCTCAAACGACTGAAAAGAGTTGTCGATCAGCACATCGTGGCTCGAGAAGTGGACAGCCGCTTTTACTTCCGGAATTATTGAAAATCCGTTGCCATGGGGCACAAAGTATTTGCCCAGACAAACGCTGGACATCTCATCTACGATAGATCCAGGATAGATGCCCTCTTGGGCAGTATCAAGCGCAGCCTGATCATTGTCAGTTGCGTAAATTTCGATGGTTGGTGTTTCTTCCAGCGTTGATGCAAACTCAAAGAGAAGAATAGCAACAGAGTAAGCCTCCTCGCCTGTCGCGCAACCTGCCACCCATACCCGAATGGGTTCTTGAGATGACCTGTTGTTAAACAAGGCAGGAATGACTTTTTCTTCTAATACACCAAATGCACTGGGTACGTGAAAGAAACCAGTCATATAATAAATCCGGAGTGCATTAAAGATTTGACTACAAACGCAGATGCGATAATAGTGCCAACGTTATGAATCCGTTTATAAAGAAGGGCACATTCACATGCTTCGTCTACACGATACTGTCGTTACGATCCAATTGCTCTTCGCGTAATACAGTAAAAAAAAGTGGCAAAAGTCTGTTAATTAAGGTTTTACATCGTCACTTCTAACAGGCCTGGCGGATTTTATCTACCCGCTAACGCACCTGACCCAGCAAATCGAGCTGATGTACAAGTAACATGAGTTGATTGTTATGGAGTTGTTGCTGTCGATTTGCAATCCACTGCAGGGCCACATCCGTATCTATGGCATTACTTTTCTCCAACTCACCGGCTACAAACCGCAACATATGCGCAAGAAATGCCTGATCTTTATCTGCATATTGGCCCGCACGCGGGAATACAACCCAGTCAGAACTGCCTATTTCCAATAAATGTACAGGTAACCCGGATAAGACTTGCATTAAGTGCCGGCCAGATTGGCTTCGTCCACGCAAGGCCGGCTGCCGCGATCTATCATCCATAGATTGGTGATAGATCGACTCAACGAGCATGTCAACAGAAGGTTCAGCTGGCGGCAAAAAAGATGTAATTCCGTCAAAGTTTATTGGGAAGTAAAAGACGCCGGCCGACCCGAGCAGGCTGAGCAGTTCAGACAGAAAGGTATCCAGGTCAAACAGATCAAGAAAGGCCTGCGCGATCAGCCCATCCCAGCCCCCACTCCCTTCCTGCTGCGCGATAAAAGCATGGATATCTTCATGCACAACGGATATATCCAGGGCATACCCTGCCGGACTTTGCCACCTGCCAGGATCCCCCCCGGCTTTCTTATAACCCAGCGCTACCAGCCAGTCTTCCAGGTTCGACCTAAAGTGCTCAATGTTTACAGCCTCTATATCAACCAGTGTATACGCCAGATTGCACGTCAGGCCCGCAGCCGCAATGCGGCGAAACATAGCGCCGATGCCCCCTCCTACCTCTACAAGTCGAATGGTCCGGTCTGATGATGCATGCAATTTCGCCCCATGCACTGCCTGATCGTTCAGCGCTTGCACAAAGCCATCCCAGACACGCTGGTTTAACGACCGAGCATCAAGCGGACCTTTCGACTCAAGATATGTGGCATAGTTGAACACCCGTCAAAAACTGCTATCAAAAGAGGCCCAGCAATGCTGATCTTCCCAAATTTTGACCGTCAGATGCGTCAGATTGGTTTTACGTAACGCTTGCCTCAGCTCCTCACATACAATGCGGGAAAAATGCTCGATACTCGGATTGAGTCCTGCAAAAGCCGGATCATCGTTGAGGGTGTGGTCTTTGAATCTGGCCAGCATATCACCCATCGCTGCTTTTACAAGGTCGATATCAACCAGGTAGCCATGGTCGTCCAATTTAGCCCCTTGTAGCAATACCTCTAATGCATACACATGGGAATGCAAGATATTTTCTGGCCCACAATTCGGAACCGTTAGGAAGTGCTGCGCAACAAACTCTTCTTTTATGCTAAGATTATACATGGATGGTTAAGCTTTTTAGCTGCTTTAACTCGCTCACAGCCTATTTGTAGGAAAAAATCACTTGTAAAGCGTCCGCTGTCTTTTCATCAAGGAGTGCGTATGCCTTTGCTGCTTCTCTTATGCTAAACTGATGTGTTATGTACCTGGAGGGCCGAACAACTCCCAGCAAGGCGCTTGCTAATTGCAACCGCCGGCCCTTAGACCACCGCCCCGCGTGCCGTGGATCAATTTTACTCACCTGGCTGGCATACAAATTCAGCTTGGCCCTGTGAAAACGGCCACCAAGATCAAGAGACGCAGGCTTCGTACCATACCACGACCCAACCACGATACGGCCAGTCTCCCTTGTTTTTTCGATCGCTACATTTAAGCCGGCCGGATTTCCGCTCAGTTCGTATACGAGGTCATAGGTAGCCTCAAGGGCTCCAGAATCCGCCGTAGCCTTGTTTATCCCTACCAGGGCCCCACGGGCACATCTGCGTGGATCAAGATCAACAGCATCAACGACAAGGTCCTTCTGCCGACATAACAAAGAAGCAAGCAAGAGCCCAACAACGCCCAATCCAACAATCAGCACACGCTCACCAATCATCGGCCTGCCATCCATCATAAAACTTACCGCCGTTTCCATGTTGGCAAGGAAGGCTGCATCTTCAAAAGAAAGCGTGTCAGGGAGTACCACGAGGTCTGCGGGCGTTGCTATAAAGTGACTGGCATGCGGGTGGAAAGCAAAAACACGCGCACCTTCCCAGGACGCAGGCACAGCTGTTCCATACGCTGTAACACGGCCAACGGAGGCGTAGCCATAACGCAATGGATAACTAACATTCTGCTGCAGCGAGGCCAGCGTCTCGTCCAGCACCATTGAAGCTGGAAGCTGCCCCCGGTAGGCGAGCAATTCAGTACCGCTGCTGATTGCAGATACCTCCGAGGCAACCAGCACTTCGCCGGCCTGAAGTGGCAACAAGGATTCTTCAACAATGGATACCTTCCCGGGCGCATCAAATTGAATGGCCGAGCGCATTACATCTCCCATACAGGGTCCCCATGCAAAATGATATCATTGCCTTCCCAATGTACTTCGGACAGCGACAACTCCATCGGCAATGCACCACGCAAGCCGTTGTGCATTTGTTGTGGGTTGAGCACTGTTCGTCCGCCAATCATTTTCATTGATAGGGTAACGATAAGGTGATCCACTGCCTGCGACTGAATGAAGCTTGTAATCACCTTGCCCCCTCCCTCAACCATCAGGCTTTTTATGCCCATTTCGCCAAGCGCCTGCAGTACATCATCCAGTGCAAGCCAGCCTTGTGCATTGGCCTGCAACACCTTAACACACGCCTTTTTTGCCCGGAGTGCCTCTTGTTGTGCAGGAGCGCTGTTGTCCGTGGTAAAGATGACAGGCCGGACGGGATTGTCAGCAGCAAGTAGCTTTGCATTATGCGGCATGCGCAGCATTGAATCGAGTACGATGGGACGCGGACTGCTGCCGGCCACAAGGCGCGTGGAAAGCGAAGGATTGTCTGACAGTACTGTTTCTATGCCCACCATAATACCATCATGGCAGGCCCGAAGGGCATGGGTATAAACAAGCGATTCGTCACAACTAATTGCTACCGGCTCACCATTAAGGCCGGCGATTGAGCCATCCAGGCTTTGTGCATAGGTAACCGTGACAAAAGGAATGCCTTCACGATTGTAATATGCCTCTGCACGCTGGCATAATGCTTCCAAAACTTGCGAACGATTATGCAACGACACGCTGACTACCGAATGGCATCCCCTGTAGTATGATCAAAAAAGTGAAGCTTGCTTGTATCCATGGACAACGCAACTTGTGCGCCCGGCCCAGGCAATGCCTGGGGTGTAACGCGGGCAACCACATCATTTGCGCCACTATTTGCATATACGATGATTTCATTGCCCATGGGTTCGAGTACATCGAGTTGCAGTGAAACTTCAGCGCCGGGTGTGGGGATGGCCGGGTCGCCCGATACAAACAGGGCCTCAGGTCGTATACCCAGTACAACTTCTTTTCCTACATAGTCCTTCAGTCTATCTGTATGACTATCAGGTACAGACAATTCTATGCTTCCACCCGTTTCTGTAAACCGCATACCCCCCGCTGCTTCGACGCGGCCGGCAACGAAATTCATTGCCGGGCTTCCAATAAAGCCGGCGACAAACTGGTTCACAGGATGGTCGTACAGATTCAGCGGTGTATCAATTTGCTGAATTACGCCATCTTTCATCACAACAATCCGGTCTCCCATGGTCATGGCTTCCACTTGATCATGCGTAACGTAGACCATGGTCGACGCCAACCGCTGATGCAGCTTGGAGATCTCAGTACGCATCTGGACGCGCAATTTTGCATCCAGGTTCGACAAAGGCTCATCAAAAAGGAATACTTTGGGTTTGCGTACAATGGCGCGACCAACGGCAACGCGCTGCCGCTGTCCACCTGAGAGTTGCTTCGGCTTTCTATCAAGGATTGGCGTAATGCCCAGCACCTCTGCTGCCTGCTCAACGCGTGTTTTGATTTCCTGCTTGTCGTATTTGCGCAGCTTGAGTCCGAAAGCCATGTTATCCCGCACAGTCATATGCGGGTAGAGGGCGTAATTCTGAAATACCATGGCAATATCACGATCCTTGGGGGGCAAATCGTTTACCTTGGCATCCTCTATATAAAGTGTACCTTCTGAAATACTTTCAAGGCCGG
>JBCCIM010000235.1 GCA_039111535.1 Bacteroidota bacterium
AAACTTCTGGATGGATACTTCGGTACAAGGCATAGGCACAGAACATCCCGCTGAAGAACAGGATTTCTGTGACTAGGAATAGCCACATACCCAGCTTGCCAGAGTCATACTGCTGCTCGGGGTCATCAAAGTGGTGTGCCAAGAAAGGCGGGTGATCATGATCGTCATGACCGTGTCCATCACCATGTACCGCTGCTTCTGACATTTTCTTTTTCTCGTATCGTTTGGGACCGCGACGGGCCTATGGACTAGCTTTGGGCTGGTTCAGGTTCAGACTGAGGGACTTCCGGTGCTTCAGGATGAACATACTCCCAGCCCCGATCACCATCGCGATAAACCAATGGTTTGTAGTTGTAAGGGTCGTTGACCGTTGGGGGTTCCAAGAAGTTGTAGTATGGCGGTGGCGAAGTGCACTGCCATTCCAGAGTCGCGCCACCCCAAGGGTTTGGTGGAGCCTTCTTGCCAGCCATCATGGAGTGAATGAATACTCCCAAGGCGACGAACAGACCAAAGCCAAGCAGGAAGGCACCGTAGGATGACATCTGGTGCAATTCTTGGAACTCGGCCACGTATTGTGCGTAACGACGAGGCATACCGCGACTGCCCAAGACAAATTGAGGCAGGAAGGTGAGGTTGAAGCCCAGGAATACCAGCAGGCAAGAAACCTTACCCCAAGTCTCACTGAACATCTTGCCCGTCATCTTTGGCCACCAGTAGTGCAGCGCACCAATAGCAGCGATCACCGTACCGCCCATCATCACGTAGTGGAAGTGGCTTACAACGAAGTAGGTATCGTGCAGGTGAATATCAATGGCCAGTACACCCAGCATGATGCCTGTCAGGCCACCAATGGTAAACAGGAAGAGGAAGGACAGGGCATATAAAAACGGGGTTTGAAGCCATATGGAGCCTTTATACATGGTCACCACCCAGTTACACACCTTCACCCCGGTTGGTATACCAATCAGGTAGGTGATGAGGGAGAACACGATAGAGGATACTGCAGACTGGCCAGATACAAACATGTGGTGTCCCCATACGAGGAAACCGAGGAATGCAATGGCAACAGAGGAGAGGGCGACAAACTTGTACCCGTTGATTGGCTGCCGTACAAACGGTGCAATCAGCTCTGAAACCACGCCAAACGCCGGCAGAATCATGATGTATACAGCGGGGTGCGAATAGAACCAGAAAAAGTGCTGGTACAGAATCGGATCACCGCCCAGTGCCGGATCAAAGATGCCAATGCCGAGGAAACGTTCGAAGAACAACAGA
This sequence comes from Bacteroidota bacterium, assembly GCA_039111535.1. NCBI lineage: Bacteria > Pseudomonadati > Bacteroidota > Bacteroidota bacterium. The sequence continues at coordinate 1,276 of JBCCIM010000235.1, forward strand.
ACCATCGTGATACCTACAACCGGTGTTGCGAGTACCTGCACGATGCTCACGGCGTACATGCTCCAGGTGAAGAGCGATAGGCGGTCCCAGGTCAGGCCCGGTGCGCGCATTTTATGGATGGTAACGATGAAGTTGATCCCGGTAAAGATCGAAGCAAATCCCGCCACAAACACAGCGGAAGTGAGGAAGAGCACCGATCCATCCCCCTGGCTGGAATAAGGGGTGTAAAAGGTCCATCCGGTATCTACATTACCTACGATCAGGCCGCAAAGCACAAGTGCCCCGCCGGCAAGGTACACATAGTAACTGGCGAGGTTGAGTCTCGGAAACGCAACGTCAGCAGCACCCAGGTGCATCGGTAACGCAAAGTTACCCAGAACAGCTGGAATCGATGGCACAAGGAACAGGAATACCATCACAATACCGTGCATGGTAAATACCTGGTTGTATGTATCAGCCTCCATGATGGTCGGGCCCTTGGTAAGTAGCTCGATACGTACCAGGAGCGCGAGGGTACCACCAATCAGAAACATGATGGCCAGCGTTACACCGTACATCAAGCCAATACGCTTGTGATCAACGGTGGAAAGCCAGGACCAAATGGTTTTGTCGTGATTCAGGTAATGCTTCATCGCGCGTGGCGCGGCAACATTGCCTGTATCTGTCGCTGTCGTCTGACTCATTGTTCTATCTTTCTATATAAGAATGTCGCGTTTACTGCTGCGCCTTGATGTAAGCGATCAATCCGGAAAGCTCCCGTTCGCTCAGTGTGCCATAAATGGCCGGCATCTGATTCTGATACCCCTCTACAATGCGTGAACCCGGATTGACGATGGAGTCGCGGAGGTAGTTGTCGTCCGCTTCGGCAGTTGTACCATCACCAAAATTTCGTTGTGAGCCATACAAGCCCTGGAAGGTCGGTCCGACCATTTCAGAACCATCGAGCGAGTGGCAACCGAGGCAACCGCGCTGCTGATACAGCAACTCACCCAGTTCTGGCAACGGCATGTCATCAGACATCCCTCCTCTCGAGTCTACCCACTCGTTGAATTCATCCTGTGGCATCACGACCACTTTGGCGAGCATGCCGGAGTGGTCCGTCCCACAATATTCCGTACAGAAAAGGTCGTATTCCCCTGCTTTGGTGGCTTCAAACCAGACAGAAGTATAGCGATTCGGAATTACATCGTGCTTGACGCGGAAAGCCGGCACAAAAAGGCTGTGGAGTACATCAGCGCTGCTCATCACGAGGCGAACAGGGCGATCAGCCGGCACGTGCAGGTTACCACCAACCACAAAGCCGTTGTTATACTCAAATTCCCAGTTCCACTTTGCAGCACGAACAGTAATTTCGTAAGCACCCGGAGGTGCGATGCTCATACGCAGAAATGACTGGAAGCCCCATGTGAATACAACCATACATAAAATGGTTGGCACAACGATCCAGGTTAACTCCAGAATCTTGCTTTCGTGGACGCGTTCTGTGCGCTCGTTTGCGTGCTTGCGGCGATACTTGATCACGAAGTACACCATTGCGACGATAACAGCCACAAAGATGGCAATACTCACGTAGTACGTGAAGTAAAACAAGCTGTCAATCTCACCAGCCATGGTAGAAGCGTCTACCGGCAGCCAGAGGGTTCCTTTATCTTCCATAATGTTATGTTAAGTGGGCAGCCCAACATCAGGCTCGCCATTTTGACCTTCATTTCGCCAAAGTCCATACAAGGCAACACCGAGAACCAACACGGTCAGGGCGCCACCCAATTTCATCAAGTTTGTAGCATGTGCCACATAAGCACTTGCTTCTTTGTCATACTGTAAGCAAAACAGAATAAAAAAATCTTTAGGGGTACCTATTTTGCCCCCGGAAGCCTCAACAAGGCTGAGCCGAAGGTCGCGGGCGCTAAATGAGACACCCTGCATGTAGCGTGAAATCTGTCCATCAGGTGTCAGGAATGTGAGAATCGGCGGGTGAACATACTGCTGAATTTCTTCAACGTAGCTATACTTGAAGCCGATTGCGTCCGCTAATTGCTGAATCTCCGATTCGTTCCCTGTCAGAAAATGCCAACCTGAAACGTCTGATTTGCCCAGCTTCTCCAGGTACTGCGTTTTTTTCTCCCTGGCCGTCTCCGGCGTATCTTCTGGCGCAATACTGATGGTCAGTACATCAAACTCCTGGCCGGCAGTCCATTCCATTTCAGCCATTGCGGCAGTCATCGCATCAAGCACCACATTGCACATCATGGGGCAACTGTGGTACACCATAGCGAGTAGCACCGGCTTTTCGCCGTTGACCACAGCTCCGAGCGGAGTGGGTTCGCCGCGTTCGTTGTTGAATACGAGATCGAGGGGGATATACGCGCCGTTTTTCTGATCGAGTCCGGCACCGTCATATACGGGATCAAGCGTACGGGTCTCTTGTGCCAGTAAGGTCGTGACGCAACAAAACAATCCGGCCACGCACCAAACAATCAGCCTTGATATGTGCGCTTTGCACGGACCCATGTGTCACCTAATTGTCTTTGGCCTGCAAAACCAGTTCGTTGGTGTAATTACCGGCTTCCTGGTTTGCATACGCTTCATTCACCATCAAGTCGATAGCCTGATCGATTGGAATCTGGAATACGCCAGCCTCTGCATCAACCACACCATACTGGGTTAAGGCAGCTGCAGCGGCGGCCTCTACATCCCTCAATTCAGGGTATTCACTCGCTGAACTGCTATTTGCCAGCGTTTCCTGGCTTGTCATTTTCGTAAGTGTAAATCCTGTGATTACCAGACCTGTGACAATCACAACAGTTACAACAACAATTGCCAAAACAAGCGGCACGCTGATCGACTCTTTCTCTACGCCAACGAGGCCATGATGTAAATCATCGCTCTCGGCGCCTGCAAAAGCTTCAGCACCACCGGGTGCATCCACCATCAAGGCAGCCTGGTCCTGCGGATCTATGTCTTTGGATTCAGACATAATTTTTTTCTTTAATGATCGGGTTTATTAACGCTAACTTTAGGTACAAAGGATAACAAACCCATGTTGAGGTACGCTCCTTTTTTAGCTTAGATCGTCGCGTGTAGTCAAGCCTTTATGAATGCTACCACGAAAAACGGGTAAAAACGGCTTCACATTTCTAAAATCTAATTTGCCGCCGTCCCTTTGCTTTGTGTCCATTTCAATCGTGAAATAAGCACGCGACAAAATAAGAAGCACCGGAAAAACTTGCTGGATCAGGTGCTGTGAAATCTCAGCGACTGTCCCAGATACGGATCGTTCTGTGGCACAAGACTATGCCGGCTCAAACGATACATCATGGTGCCAAACAAAATGGCAAACAAACCAATAAAGGTAGTAAAGTCCATCCAGTGAAATCCTGCGTGACCGTTGAGTTCCAAATCAAGCACAGGCATTACAAGCCAGTGCAAATCAAACCAGTGCATGATCAGAATGTACACCGCCATAAACGTTAGTAGTGGCAGAATACGTTTGGTCCATCGGGGTAACAACACGATAAACGGGATAATGAAGTGCATCACGAGGAGCACTGCACTGTGGTACTGCCAGCCGTGTTCGAGGCGATGGCGATACCAGATCGTTTCTTCAGGAATGTTACCATACCAGTAAAGCATGTACTGGCTAAATGCGATGTACGCCCAGAAAACGACAAAGCCGAACATAAACTTGCCCAGATCCTGAAAGTGCTCTACGGTTACAACACCTTGTAGCATACCACCCGTTCGCTGGAGCATTGAAAGGACCAGGATCATCATTGCCAGAGCGCTCAAAAAGGAGCCGGCAAAGATATAAACGCCGAAGATTGTCGAGAACCAGTGCGGATCAACCGACATAATCAGGTCAAAACCGGCAAAAGAAATGGTAAGCGCGAACAGTAAGAGGCCAATGGCGCTGACTTTGCGGAATTTTGCCGGCATATCTGCGGTTGGCTCAAGATCCTGTCGAACCGACAACGAATACAGGCGATACGAAATAAGTGTCCAGGCTAGAAAGTAGAATACAACGCGGCCAATAAAGAAAGGTGTATTCAAATACGGTGCTTTCCCGGCAACCAGTGCATCATATTTCGGACTCGCAGGATCGAACAGTTCGGCATGCGTCCAGTGATACAGATCATGCATCCCCAGCAAAATTGGAATAGCAAGCACTGCCAACAAAGGAAATGCCCAAATCAGGGCTTCTGGTACGCGTCGCACAACAGCGCTCCACCGTGCTTTGGTCAGGTGCTGTACCAACACAAAAAACAGCGAACCCAGCGTAATGGTGAGGCAAAACGCCCAACCTACCAGGTAAGAGAAGTAAAACTGTTTTGGATCAGACGCTGCGCCTACACCGGCAACGACCATTAAGAGCGCCCCGATGACAAGCGGCACCGCCCACCAGGCTACACCGCCTGAAAAACGATACTTTTCAGATGCGCCATCCCGGGTAGGTTTGTACGGATCACCCAGGAAAAACAGCAAGGAATTAGATTTTATTTCAGCCATGAATCAACTCGTTCAGAAATCCACGCAGTGTCAGATTGGCACTGTTAGTTTTAGGCAGTTTAATTTATTGTGATGCCGCGCTCCTGTTCGATGCGCTGCAGTTCGCTCTGAGGCAGATCAGATCCGGCAGCATTCTGGCTGCGCTGCAACGCCCGGATGTAGGCCACAATGGCCCAACGATCTGCGACAGGAATCTGTGTGGCATACCCGGACATGGTTCCTGTTGGGGTACCATGGGATATGACATCGAAGTACTGACCATCCGGCATTTCTAAAAATCGCTCAGTATGGTAATTCGGTGCAGGAACCACATACCCGTACCCATTGCCATCATTACCAACCATGACTATCCCCTTGCCATCGCCGGCCGCGCCATGGCACACTACACAATATATATTATAACGCTCCTGGCCACGCAACAATACATCACGTGTAACCGGAATCGGCATGGTCGTGACAGGTTCGCCCTTTGCGTTTATCCCGCGGAAAAACATCTCATCCTCATTTAAGAAACCACGCGCCACCGTACCAGCTACTGGAGGTCGCATTGACATCTGATTCTCAAAAAATGTGTTTTTCTGCTGTCCGATAAACTTGGGTTGCCGATCCATATTGGGGTTGATGTGGATCGGCGAATCATCAGATTGCATACCACGGCACCCTGTCAAGAGTAGGAGCAATGAGGTCAAAAGGGGTAAAGCAATTCGTTTCATCATTATTCTCGGGTAGACAACACAGGCTGTCCTACATTAATACTTCAGCTTCTTGCGGGCTCTGCGAGCCGTCAATGTCTTCTCCTTCAGATCCATCCGACGATGTACCACGATCATGTACAACCTCCAGGTTGGTACCACCAATCTCTTTAAGGAACGCTTGCGTCTTTTCCATATCAAACTTGTCATCTTCTGCTGCAATAAACAGGAAGAAAGCATCGTCTGATGCACGAGAGAAAGAGGAAGAATAGAACAAGGGATTGTAAGGGCGCGGCAAACCGTTCAACAACAACATGCCAATGACGGCAGCATAAGCAGAAAAGAGTACGGTAAGCTCAAACATAACCGGAATCGACGGTTCAAACGCAAAAAATGGTTTACCACTTATGTTTATCGGATAATCTACTTGCCCAGTCCACCACTGTAACCAAATTGCAAGTGACAGGCCGGTTATACCACCTAACAAACAGAAATACCCTACATTCGAGTTGCCAAGCCCCATGGCTTTGTCCATCCCGTGTACAGGGAATGGCGTGTGGGTATCAAATTTTTTGTACCCCGCTTTGTGTACATCTTCCGCTGCGTGCAATAACGCACCCGGATTGGGGTATTCGGCCAGAACGCCGTATACATCGTCCTTGATAGGCTCGTAAATACTCATCGAGGCTTTGGCGGAGCGAAGTAAGTTATTCAACATAATGCGCGTTGTTTAAAGGGCCCGATTAAAACGATCGTTGATATCTCAGGAATTTGGCGTGACGGTAGGTGCGGCAGTGCTGGCATGGCCGTCCCCATGATTGTCGTAAAAATGAGGATCAGCTTCAGGCATCACCCCTTTCACTTCTGAAATAGCCACCATCGGTACCCAGCGGAGGAACAAGAGGAAGAGGGTAAAGAAGAGACCAAATGTCCCGACAAAAGTGAGCACGTCCACAGCTGTTGGGGTGTAATAGTCCCAAGAGCTCGGCATGTAATCTCGGTGCAATGAAGTAACAGTAATTACAAAGCGCTCGAACCACATCCCGATGTTCACAACAATGGATGCGAAGAACATGAACGGGATGCTGCGGCGGATTTTCTTAATCCAGAAGAACTGCGGGAAAATCAGGTTACAGAACATCATTGTCCAGTAGGCCCAGGCATAAGGACCCGTTGCGCGGTTGATGAATGCGTACTGCTCATACCGCACACCTGAGTACCAGGCCATGAAGAATTCTGTGATGTAGGCAAAACCAACCATGGTACCTGTGAGCAAGATGATAATGTTCATCTTCTCGAGGTGGTTGATCGTGATTACATTTTCGAGGCTGTAGATTTTGCGTGCCACAACCATCAGCGTGACTACCATTGCAAACCCGGAGAAAATGGCGCCGGCAACGAAGTAAGGCGGGAAAATGGTTGTATGCCAGCCCGGAATCACCGAAACAGCAAAGTCAAACGAGACTACGGAGTGTACAGAGAGTACCAGCGGTGTAGCCAACGCGGCCAGCAGCAAATAGCTCTTCTCGTAGTTTCTCCAGTGACGGTTTGAACCGGTCCATCCGAGAGACAAGAAGCCCAATATCTTCTGGCGCCACACTTTCTTCGTGCGATCACGGAGTGTTGCAAGGTCAGGTACCAGCCCTACATACCAGAATACAAGCGAAACGAGGAAATAGCTCGATACCGCAAAAACGTCCCACAAGAGCGGGCTTTTGAACTGCGGCCACATCTCCATCTGGTTTGGAATAGGCAACATCCAGTATGCAGCCCAAACACGGCCTACGTGAATACCCGGAAAGACGAGGGCACACATGACCGCAAACAGGGTCATTGCCTCCGCGGCGCGGTTAATCGACGTACGCCACTTCTGCCTAAACAGGAAGAGAATCGCTGAAATCAGCGTACCGGCGTGACCAATACCAACCCAGAATACAAAGTTGACAATGGCCCAACCCCAGCCAACCGGGTTGTTTACACCCCAGACCCCGATACCATTCCAAAAAAGGTAGGCAATCATGATCAGCAACAGGCCGGCAATACTGCTCGAAATACCAAATGCCACGTACCAGGCAAATGGAGTTTTTTTCTCGGCATGTTTCGACACCATTTCGGTGATGTCGTGAAAAGACAAATCGCCGGTAATCAGCGGTGGATCAGAATGGAATCCATCCCCACTGTACATGGCATCTATATCTGTGGTTGAATTACTCACGGTCTTTGTGACACTAGATTATAAAATGTGACTGATCATACTTTGACAAGCGGAGAATCTCCGGCTATCATGCAGAAAACCCTTCCAACTCAGGATTAGGATTACGAATACGGGCCAAGTAGGAAGTCCTTGGCTTAGTGTTTAATTCAGCCAAAATATTATACCGGCGATCATTCCTCCTTGCTTGATTTACTGCGCTCGCCGGATCATTCAAATTACCAAACACAATAGAATCTGAAGGACAGGCCTGCTGGCAAGCGGTTCTCAAATCGCCATCCATGATTGGACGTTTTTCCAGTCCAGATCGAATATTAGCTTGTCTAATCCGCTGGATGCAGAATGAACATTTCTCCATCACCCCCCTCGAACGCACCGTAACATTAG
>JBCCIM010000236.1 GCA_039111535.1 Bacteroidota bacterium
CTCCTCCCACTCGAAGAATTTGATGGCGAATGGGTGACCTTATTTGACGGCGTTTCCCTGAACGGATGGCGTGCCAATGAAAACACAGGCACCTTCAGTGTTGAAAATGGCAGCATTAAAGTTGATGGGCCGCGCTCCCACCTCTTTTATGTTGGCGATGTCGGCGACCACAATTTTAAGAACTTCGAGTTCAAAGCAGATATTATGACCAAGCCCGGAGCGAACTCGGGGATGTATTTCCATACCGAATTTCTCGATGAAGGCTGGCCAGAGAAAGGCTATGAGGTCCAGGTCAATAACACCCATAGCGATCCTAAAAAAACTGGCGGCCTGTATGCCATCGCCGATGTAATAGACAATTCGCCGGCGAAAGACAACGAGTGGTTCACCCAGCACATCATTGTAAAAGATAACTGGATCCAAATTCGGGTGAACGGCGAGGTAGTAACTGACTACGAAGAACCTGCCAATGAGCTCAGACCAGAAAACATGCGCCGGCGCAAGCTCTCAAGCGGTACCATCGCCCTCCAGGGTCACGACCCGGAAAGCGTGATCTACTATAAAAATGTGATGGTGAAAATAATTGAGTGAGGAGTGAGGAGTGAGGAGTGAGGAGTGAGGAGTGATTGAAGTTAGTTTTTTGCTTGATGGTCCTGCTAACTATGCCCTCCTTAATCGCATAAAAAAGCAGTTGCCCGGCGTAAGGCTGCGCACTGTTTTTTGCCTCGTAACCCCTGTAGTAGCCCGCCCCCTATGTCTTCAAAGCTCAAACAATTCCTCGCAGCTTCCGGACCGTTCTGGGGCTTGCTCTTTGTGTTCATGCTGTTTGCTGTACTCAGCCCGCAGGCGTTCACATCATTCTATAACCTTAAAACCATTTTCACCCAGAGCGTAATCATAGGGATTGCAGCACTGGGGATGACCTTTGTCATTATCTCGCGGGGTATTGACCTGAGTGTCGGGTCGCAGATTGCGCTGGGTACGGTGGTAACCGCGGTTTTGCTCAATATGGGTGGCGGTGGATGGTGGCCTGCCGTTGGGGCGCTTGGAGGTATTTTAGCCTGTGCCGCCGTAGGGGCCATCGCAGCCTTTTTTATCACCCGGTTTGGTGTGGCTCCTTTTATCGTCACGCTCGGCACCATGCAAATTGCACGTGGTGCTGCCAAGTGGATTGGTTCTGAACAAACGGTACCAACCGATGACAACTGGCTGCAAGCCCTGATGCTCATCGACCCCGAACCCGGTTGGCTTGTTTTTGCACCAGGAATCTGGATCGCTCTGCTCCTCTTGCTTGTATCCGCTATAGCACTCCGCTACACCATCTTTGGCCGATATGTTTATGCCATTGGCTCAAACGAAGAAACTGCCCGTCTCTGTGGCGTCCGCGTAGACCTGATGAAAATCATCATCTATACCCTCTGTGGTGTATTCACGGGCATAGCCGCGATCATGCAATACAGCTATCTCACCATTGGCGACCCTACATCTGCAGTAGGGCTCGAGCTCGACATTATCGCAGCAGTGGTCATTGGCGGCGCATCCCTGAATGGCGGCGAGGGCACCGCCATCGGCTCTTTTATCGGTGCGCTCATCATGGCTGTACTCCGCAACGGATGTAACATGCTTGGCGTCCCCAACTTTGTGCAGGAAATTATCATTGGCGCCATCATTGTAGGCGCAGTCATGATTGACCAGCAAAAGCACAGGCTAAAATCGTAGCGCCTAAAAGCCGAGTATATACACGCTTGCTGCGGCAACAAGGAAATACCCAACCAGCGTGCTTGCGCCGGCATAGTCCTGCGCCACGCGCTGCCCAAAGAAGAGCGCAATAATAGACAACAGGGATACCTGCGCCCCTAGCAAACCAACCTGCGTTTCTCCATTTAGCAGGAGCAGCACAAGACCCACAGCAGACAATACGCCGGCTGCTACCTCAAGTAGCGTGATTGCCGGCATCATGAGTCCTACCGTATTTTTTAATGGACTGTTGGCAAAGTGGCTTTTGAAGTAGTCGAGGTTTCCTTTGTAGTTGAACACTTTGTCCAAACCTGATTGTAAAAACAGGATACTCAAAAACGCCAGGCAGGCCAACTTTAAAAACAGGGCCGGCGCCAGGATCGCAATCCCTTCCATTATATATTCCTCTTGCTGTTCAGATCAATTATGACGCCGTTGCGCGGTTAAACTGGAATGAAATCCCGATACAAACCAGGCCATCTTCGTCTTCATTCCGATATACAAAAACGAGGTCCTGCGTACCATCGATTTCAGGAAACGCAATCGAAACATCCTTTTCTCCAAAGTCTGTCAAGCCCTGCGCTACATCCATGGTGCCCAGTAATTGTCCGTCGGGACTGCCGAGATAAATATCTACATGCCCTCCGGTCGTAAACGTCGGCGCAACCACAAACGTACCCTTGATCCCACCGATACCGCGCAGGTCAATATTTTTGTAAATTACTTCAGCGCCATGAGCGCCGAGCAATAGTTGCCGTCCACCGAGGCCCCCGGGAGCATCTTCTGGCGCTGTTACGCTTTGGGCATCTTTGGCCTCGTCGTAATCAACCGCTGCAATGCGTGGGCTGCGCAAAGTAACCACGTCACGCACCGTGAGCGGTCCAACACCCTCTCCACCGCGGTCTGTGTAGGTTGCTATAAAAGTGTAGGTCCCGGCTTCTTCCTGGCCTTTGTGGTCTGTGAAAGTATACGATCCATTGAGCGGCAAGCCGGGTGCCGATGCCGCGTTGCCATCAATCGACAGAATGTATTCTGCCATCTTCCTGGCTTCAGCAACCGACACCTGCGGATGGGCCGCCATTACAACTTCGCCCCAATTGCCGCCGCCGCCATTGACAATTTTCTCGGCCAGCATAGCCGGCGCTTTTGCGTCACCCTGGTAACGTATGGCGATGTCCTTGTAAGTGGGACCAACCGATGCCTGATCGACAAAATGACAGCCGGCGCAGTCTGATGCTTCAACCAGTTGCTTGCCCACCAATGAGCGCGTAGCATCCATCATGGCTTCATGACCAAGAACAGGCAAAGCAAGGTCAGTACCTCGCTCGAGATAGTCCATTGTCAGGGTAACATCACCAGGATTTATCCCACCATCAACCAGGCTACCATCTTCTTCGTCAGTCAGCGCAATCGCGTATTCTATCACAGAATCATCCCAGTAAAAGGTGCTGCTTCCTCCTACAATGTCAAAGGAAAGCGCCGGCAACCCGTTGCCGGCCAGCACCTTGAAACTTGTGCTGGCGCGCTCACCTTCCGGGTCACTTACCGTGAGACTCACGGCATATTCGCCGGCCGTGTTGTAGGTATGCGCCGGATTGGCTTCTGTGGATGTCGTACCGTCGCCAAAGTCCCAGCTATACGCCAGTTCATCATTGTCATAATCGATGGAGGCAGAGGTGAACTGCACATCAAGGGGGACAGCGCCAACGCTTTGGTCCGCCTCAATGGCTGCAAGCGGCGGTCGATTGCCCTGGATATAGGCAATGTGCGACAGGCGAGCCTGGGGACTGCCGGAGAACCAGGAGGGTCCGTATTCGAGCATGTAGATTGTACCATCCGGGGCAAAAAGCATGTCCATCGGGTTGATGAATTCCATACTGGACAGGAAGGGCTCCATGCGCACGTAGTTACCTTCTTCATCCATGGTCACCGCCATCATCCAACCACGCATCCAATCATAAATGAAGAGTTTACCGTCGTAGTATTCCGGAATTTTGCCTTCGGAGGATGCATAATCATCATAGTAATACACGGGGCCGGCCATGGCATTTCGGCCGCCGCTTCCTACCAGTGGAAATTTTTCTGACGGGCCGTAAGGATACCAGATAAAAGCCGGCTGCGCAGGGGGCAACTCGCGAGCGCCGGTATTATTTGGTGAGTCGTTGATCGGGGCGTTTACATCGAAAAGTGGTCCCGATTCTTCCGTCTCAAAGCTGTGGTCGTTATAGGCCTGGTTATCGCCGATGAAATAAGGCCATCCGAAGAAGCCGGCGGCTTTTGCCTGGTTAACTTCATCGTACCCACGAGAACCTCTGCTTGTGCTGTCTTCGCCGGCATCTGGGCCAATTTCTCCCCAGTAGAGGTACCCCGTACGCTGGTCGATAGCGATACGGAACGGATTGCGGTTACCCAGCACAAAGATCTCCGGCCGGCCGCCAGATCCATCTTTCGGAAACAGGTTACCATCGGGGATGCTGTAGGTACCATCAACCTCTGGCTTGATGCGCATGATGCTGCCGCGTAGGTCATTGGTATTAGACGATGACTTTTGCGCATCCCATGGCCCACGCCCCTCGCGTTCGTCGATCGGGCCATAGCCGGTATCGCGGGGGCTGGTATTGTCACCGATGGAAAGAAAGAGATTACCATCCGGGCCAAATTCAATGGAGCCGGCCACGTGGCAACACTGGTCGCGCTGTACTGGCACAGTAAACAGCACTTTCTCGCTTTCAAAATCGAGCGTTTTATCTACCAGATCAAAACGCGACAACCGGATTTCGTCGGCGTCGGGCGCTGAATAAGACATATAGATCCAGTTGTTGTTTGCATAGTCTGGATCAGCGGCAACGCCGAGCAAGCCTTCTTCGAGATCAGAGTAAACATTGACGGTTGCAATCGTTTCCGTTTCACCTGTCGCGCGATCGTATAACTTGACATCTCCATGGCGCTCAACAAAAAGAATGCGGCCATTGCCCAGGTATTCCAGTTCCATGGGCTCGTTGAGGTTATCAACCAACACCTGCTTCATGTAGCGGTTTTGCTCTGGCGCAACCGTGGCGTTGTTGAAATCAACGGGCCGGCCCTCACCAGCGGCATACTGAATACCACCCCAAAGGTGTGATAAAAAGAGCTCGTCTTCGTACGATGCAGCCGTGTGGCCGAGTCCTGTATAGAATGAACGTCCGCCATCGTATTCCCGATACCATGCAATTGGGCGCGGCGCTGCAGCCGGTGACTCGTCTTCGCTTTTGTACGACAACTCATCAATGGTCAGGAGCACTTCTACTTCTTCATGAACCGACCGGTATTCGTACCACTCATCTTCTTTATTCCAGGTGGCCGGCAGCCCTTGCGCGCCCGGATGGTCGGCATCAACAACTTGCAACGCGCCTTCGCGCACATTCGGATCCATAGGATGGCTCTTGAACCAACCTCCAACAAGTTCACCATACCAGGGCCAGTCGTACTCTGTATCCGCAGCAGCATGGACACCAACAAAGCCACCACCAGCCTGAATGAACCGGTTAAATTCAATTTGTTGGGCATCGTTCAGCACATCACCCGTTGTATTGAGAAACAGCACAACATTGTATGCCTGAAGGGCTTCTTCATGAAACACGGAAGCATCTTCTGTTGCCAGCACGGTAAATCCATGCGTTTCACCCAATTGCCTGACAGCCGCTATACCCGGCTCAATTGAATCATGCCTGAACTGTTCGGTCGAGGAGAACACAAGCACGTTGATTTCGCCACCATTATCCCGAAAAAAGAGAAAGTAGGCGGCCAACAGGGCAAGCGGTACAACAGAAAACAGAAACAGCTTCCGCTGATAAAATGGTTTTTTCATGACAACAACAGACTATGTGGCTAACGGTGGTGCTGCTACGTTGGTGGAGGCTATTGCAGCAGGTGGGTCCCTTAAAATAGGAAATTAAGCGAACTAGGTAGCTTGAAAAAAATCAGTGCGTGTCAAAAGTGACTAAAATCCCCCGGATAAACAAAAAAGGCTGACACCCGAAGGAATCAGCCTTTTAATATTGTTAGCCAGCTTTAGAAGCCCATGCGGCTATTCTTTGCCATTCTTGCTGGCATCAGTGCTTTTGCTTGGCTTAAGCACGTTATCAATGAGGCCGTATTCCTGGGCCTCGGTTGCACTCAACCAATAATCACGCTCGGAGTCTTCCTGCAGCTGCTCGTACGTTCTGCCAGAATGCTCGGCAAGAATCTCGTAGAGGCGTTTCTTGAGCCACAGAATTTCTCGCGCCTGGATTTCGATATCCGCAGCCGTACCCTGGCTACCACCCGAAGGCTGGTGCAGCATAATACGAGAGTTTGGCAGCGAAGCACGCCGGCCATGTGTACCTGCAGCAAGCAATACAGACCCCATAGACGCCGCAAGGCCCACACAGATGGTGGCAATAGGCGTGGAGATGAACTGCATGGTATCATAAATCGCAAGACCGCTGTACACTACGCCACCGGGGGAGTTGATGTAGATGTTGATATCACGATCCGGATCTTCACTGGCAAGGTAGAGGAGCTGTGCAACCGCAAGGTTGGCAATCTGATCGTTGATCGGCGTACCGATCATAACGATCCGCTGCTTGAGCAGCATACTAAAAATATCATAGGCGCGTTCACCGCGGGTTGTTTGCTCAACAACCATCGGCACAAGGGCGCCAAGGGGCTGTTCCTGGAACGGCCGGCTATAAATTTCGCCTGGGACCTGCAGGCTCTTACTGAACTTCAGAAAATCTTCAACCATAGATCTATTTTGACTTGATAAATAGTTTTTATCCGACCAGCGGTATCAACCTGGTTTATGCTGTTTTAGCATTCAGCAATTATTGCTTGCTATTGTATCGACCGATGCACTGCTTCTCTCAATACGGCTTCTCCGCAATACGCATCTCAAACAATACTTTTACAAACTTGACAGCACCAGACAAATACCGCCCAAATGTTGTTGAAGCAGACGCTAATCTTTAATGGAAATGCGGCAAGAACGTTTCAGCTATAAAAAAACGCCGGAAGACATGCGCGCGAGGCCTGGCTACATTAATATCCTGGAAAAACCCGATGTGCCTCAGGATACAGGATCGGCTTCGTTTTCAGCTTCCATCTGTGCTTCGCGCTTGGCTTTTAATGCTTCCATGTACTCATCTTTATTCAGCTCTTCCAGGGTTACCTGTTCAGCAAGGTAGCCAAACAGCTTTTTGCTGAGGAGTTGTTCGTTGATCATGTCCATGGCGCCTTGCATGCTTTTGTAGTACTGCTCAAACGCGCTTGCTGTCTCTTCACTCCCTCCGCTCACTTCGAGGAAATAAGCTGAGCGGTCTTCATCGGTCACTTCAAGGGATTGCTGTTCAACCATCGTATCACGCATCATTTTCCAGCGCGCTTGCTGTTCTGCGTAATCGCGGTTGGCTGCACTGAAAGAGGCCATATCAAACCCTTCAGGCAGTTCATTGTTGTTTTTCCGCTTGATGTCTTCTACAAAAGAATTGATAAAGATGTCAACCGCTGCATTGGGCACGGGGAAGTCGTGCAGTTCGATCATCCGCGTCATCAGCTCGCTCTCGAGCAGCTTGCGGGATTCTTCTTCAAACCCTTTGCCAATCTGACTTTTGACAAAGTCTTTAAGGCCGGCTTCGTCTTCCGCTTCTTCACGGGTGACTTTCTTGACAAACTCGGCATCGAGTTCAGGCAACGTACGCTGCTTAACCTCTTTCACCGTCACTTCGTAAGGTGCGGTGGCTTCTACTTCGCCCTCAGGTGTCTCTTCTACGGGCAGCTCAACCTGGAAAGTGGCTTCTGCCTTTTTGCCAAGCAGGCCGGCGCGCAGCGCATCTTTCAGTTTTTCGTCATCTACAAAGAAAGCAACATCTTCTTCACGCTCTCCAATGATGGGCGTTTTGCTCTCAGCATCGAGGCGTTGCATGTCAATGGTGACATGGTCAGTTTCTTTGATGCCACCCCGCTTGCGTTCACTTAGCTCAGCATCCTGTAGGCGCATCTGTTTGATCTGATCGTCCACCTCTTCATCAGAAACCTCGTGCACGAGCTTCATGATTTTCTCGCCAGAGAGGTCTTTGATCTCGATTTCAGGATGTACGCCAAATTTCAATACTGCGTGCAGGTCGCCATCAAGCTTATAATCAAAGTCGCCAAAGCTCGGCATACCAACCACTTTGAGCTCATCAGGCTCGATAACTTCGCTCTGGAACACCCCAAGCACTTCGCGCTCGATTACTTCCATTACCAGAGACTCACCAAACATTTTCTTCAGGATCGGCATCGGTACTTTGCCTTTCCGAAATCCTTTTAGAGAAATCTGCGCCTGCTGGGCCTTGAGCCGCTGGTTAATTTTGGGCGCCAGATCTTTTGCCGTTGCATCAATTTCCAGTTCGTATTCTACGGGAGTGACTTGCTTGATGGTGGTTTGCACGATGTTGGCCTGCTATTCTTGAAGAGATTTCCGCTGTGCGGATGAAATAAAGAGGCCAATTGAATCCGGGTAGCGTGGCTGTGGTTCCTGCCCCTGGATCGGTAAAAGCAAGCGGGTAGATTTGCCGGCATATTTCAGCAATGCAACACATTGAAGGGTACTACATATTTCAGGGCTGCCACTCGGTTTCGATCTGGCTGCTGTGCTATACACTACCGGTTTGTGTAGGGCCGGCTTGTTGGGGCAACTGGCGAGAGAGGTTACGTACGTTGGCATCAATCATATACTTCCACAACCCGGCGCTATTCATCCAATAGCGGAGTTTTGTGCCATCACGCATCCAAAACGTGAGGTTTGCTTTTTTGAGCTGCCCAGCTTTCCACTCAACATGTTCAATACCGTCGAGCATCAAAAGACGATGGTACATACCCGTCAAAGCCATGCCACTAAGTTCAATACGATTGGGAAACAGCAGTGCCTTCGTAAAAAAAAGCCGCTTTTGGGGGTCGCGGAAACGGCTGGTGAGCATTACTTCTTCCCTCTCGCTTCTGTTTTTTGGCGAGAGCATGCGAAGTTACAGGCTTAATATGCGATAGCGTAACAGGTATATCGGCACGGTAGGTGGGGGACTTAATTGAGTGAGGAGTTGGGAGTGAGGAGTTGGGAGTGAGGAGTTGGGAGTGAGGAGTTGGGAGTGAGGAGTTGGGAGTGAGGAGTTGGGGATATGTGACCCTAATACGGAAACACGGAAGAACGAAAACCCCGAAACACGGAAGAACGAAAACCCCGAAACACGGAAGAACGAAAACCCCGAAACACGGAAGAACGAAAACCCCGAA
>JBCCIM010000237.1 GCA_039111535.1 Bacteroidota bacterium
CAGCGTATGACATCGCAATGGTGTATGCGCCTAACTGGCTTAAAATGGCTTTAATCCCCCATACCGGGCAGTTGATTACCAAAGCCTACATGTTCACCATTTTCTTTGCGCTGCACCTGATTTACTACAAGGACTGGAAGATACAGCGTGGCATAGTCCTCCTGTTGACACTGAACATCTTGTTTGGGCTGTTTGATTTGTACGATCAAAGAAATCTACCTGAAGCCTACCTGACTGCAATGCCCTTCAAAGAAGCCAGTGCATTACGGCCAATTTGGACCATTTTCATTCCGATTGCCTGGATTCTGGGCTTACACTCCCGGCAGGTCAAACAATATTGTTCTCAGATACCAGAGCAACAGCAAGCTTCATAACAGTCTCTTGTACAATCTGATCTTCTTTTGACACCGGCGACTAATACGCACTGCCACATGGTCCATTTTAAAATAACGTACACCGTCACAAAGCTGACACTATAACGCGTAATTCCTTATCCTGATTGGTACGCAAACCAAACGCAGGATTTCACGATGCGTATCCCAAAGCATTTTTTGCGACTGATTGCTGGAGTTACCGCTTGCGTGCTATCAAGCGGATGCGTCACAATGTATTCTTTTAATAGCTTCGATGACGCAGGGATGTCTGACCTGAGGGAACGCAAGTTTCTGGAATTCCCCATGGAGTTTGAGTTGATTACAAACAACTATAAACTGCCTGTGGGGGACCTTGCTTTTTCTTTTGCGCGCGCGCGACAGGCCATGGACAAAAGCCTCGCGGCCTTTCTTTTTGTGGATCTTTCTGATGTGGACGCCACCTATACCAGCCTGACGGCCCGTTATTTTTTCAGCCGCAACAAATATGTTCGCCCCTACCTCGGCGGCGCGTTCGGCCGCTCACGGCTAACAGCAACCTGGAACCAGAAGAAATACAACCCTGCCAGGTATATTTGCGCCGGGGCCTGTTCATCGCAAGAGTCGGAAGATTTGTTCAAAGGGTTTAACCCGGAGTTGCGCATAGGCGTTGAGGCACTCGGGGGGTTGATGCTTGAATTCGGACGCAGTTTCAACCGCGGCAACGCCCAGTATCCGATGACGGGCAGTCGGTTCTCTATTGGCGTGCGCCGGCGGGTATCCTGGTAGTTGGTACCAACAGCTCGCCGCTGGGTAGATGCAAAGGCAACAAAAGCACGTACTGGCGCGACTCATTTCTTCTGTTGTATTATCCCTCCAACACACCAAACAACGATGCAAGAGAGCACATGTCGGTCTACATCATTCCTATCGTCTCCATTGTGGTTGGACTCGCTATCACGGACCTGGCAGCCAGCTTCCACCGTCTATTGAGAAAGCGCGACATCGTTACGTGGGACTGGTTGGTTTTGCTGCTTGCCCTGAATCTCTTGCTGTTAATCTTGATCAACTGGTGGTTTGTCTACAAAATCAATGTAGACGGCGCGTTCGAGTCGCTCTGGGTGTTTATACCGTTGATCATCAGTTTCCTCCTGCAATACATATGGACGGCTTCTGTCTTGCCAGACCAGATTCCACCAGAAGGCATCGACCTCAAGCAATACTACGCAGCAAACAGCGCCTACATCTGGTGGAGCGGATTTTCGGTGTTACTCTTTGGCGCCTTTGCAAATGCCACACGCCTTGCCGCTTCCAGCGCCAGCATAGACTTCCTTGCGCTCATTACATCACCCGACGTAAGCAAACTACTCGCCTTGTCAATCATCACAATTTTTCTGGCAATGATAAAAAAGCGTGCTTTTCATATGCTGATGATAGTACTCATGCTGGCTGTATTGCTTGTAGACGCGGCCCTCATGAATGGGAAGCTTATTGAGTGAGGAGTGAGGAGTGAGGAGTGAGGAGTGAGGAGTGAAAAGCTGGTTTTCGGGACAGGTTCAGATGAATATCGTGAAATACAGAAAACACGACAAACATCATAAAACCGAACTTCAAAGTCCTGTGCATTACATATCAAATACGAAGAGCATGTGCAGTGGCTCAATTTTCTGCTATAGCAACCACGCTTGGTAGCGGTGTCGACAGGGCGTCATCAAAAATACTTGAGAGCCCCACATGGCCCAGGTGCGGCACCTCCTTTTCACTGCGTCGCTTTACTGTATAGGATGCTGCTATGCCCAGTTCACCTATGAGATAATTCGCCAGGCGCACCCGAGAGATAACCCGTGTGGCCGGCACATGGCGAATGCCAGTGACTGTACTGTTGGCAAGATCCATGAGACGCCTGGCAAGATCGTGGGCCCAAACGGTTGAGCGGAATTCGTCTTCAATGATGGTGATCGGGAGGTTGCGCTGGGAACGGTAGCGCAGCCAGTCCCGGTGCCCGGTTCGACCATCCGGGGAATCGCCAATGGCAAGACCGGCCCGCACAACAAGCGAATCGGCGCGTGCAAGCACCAACTCCTCGGCCGCCACGCGGGTTCTGCCGTATACGCTAATCGGCGCAGGAGCGCTCTCTTCATCATAAAGCGCATCTCTCCCGCCAAAAACATGATCGGATGAGACGTACACCAGCCGTGTCTCTGCCGGCAAAGCTTTGATGAGTCGCTTTACGTGCTCGACGTTGATTTCGTAGGCCCAGTCCGGATTCTCTTCACACTTGGTAATGTCACAAACAGCATGGCAATACAAAAACGTTTGGTGTGGATGACCGGCTGCCAGTGCTTCAATCCAGACCTCGCTATCCAACTGCATCACGGGCCAATTTTTAACAGCCGGCGCCCGGCTCGGCCATGGGATATAAGGCAAGACCTCGCCGGGGAACGCCTTTGCAAGATTGTACCCCAACATTGATGTTGCCCCGAGAAGCATCATTTTAGTTGCCGGCGTCGAGACCATTACACTACACATAGATTAAAGCGTCTGCACACACTTTCCTTCAGATTCAGAGATCACAATTAGACTTGCCATTCAGGCAATAGTTTGAAATGTGCCAATCCACCCTGAAGAGTCATGTGAATGGTCCCAGGGAATTTTGCTGTTCGCTTATACGACAAAGACCTGCGTTTCGACGATTTCAGCTCCAGTACGGACTTCAGTACATAACCCACCTTTGAAAGCAGACATAAAACAGATAGACACAAACAAAGCGGATCATTTAATCAGCAATTTTCACATAACCGCTCACAAATCCATCTGCTCCCTGATCCAGCAGCGTAAGGGTTCTAGGCGCCGCCAGATAGTACCATTGCCTGTACACATGGCCCCCGTTTTTATAGGTAATCAGCGCCAAGTTCCTAGCTTCATCATAGCCCAGCGAAAACACGCCCTGCTCTCGAATCTTTTTATTGCCAATGCGTGTGTACACGTGGCCCTCTGCAAAAACGACAAGCACCCTTCCTGTCTCGGATGAAGGATAAATGGTATCACCTGTAAATCCGCCCGAGCTCCAGATCCATTCCCAAGTCCCATAGATGTCTTTGAGCAGTTTCTCCTCTTTTGTGTCGGTAAAGCTACAAGCACTGCAGTAGAAAAACAGAAAGCCAATCAGTGTACTAACAGCGTGAGAGCGCATCGTTGGTAGCCAGTGTTATGGGAAGCATTGCATGGTATAGACCCAAAACAGCAACCTTTTATTCCATCCAAAGCAGGCCTTGCCGGCGATCTTTGTAATTGGATAAACACCTCATCAGCCTATGACACATGGGTGTCACTCAAACATAAGAAACTGTATACCCTAAGCATTCATACTTGAAAAACTCTATGAAACAGCCATGAACAAAGCTGCAGCCTCTACCCCCGTGACACCACAAGTCATTTTGCTACACGGCGCCGGCCTCGGCAGCTGGATTTGGGATGCCGTAACGCCTAACCTCTCCCTTCCTTGCAAAGCGCTCAACTTGCCAGGGCGTTCGGGAGCAGCAAATCTTTCACGCATCGGTCTCCAGAGCGCGATTGATGCGGTTGCTTCGCAGTCAACTGCGCATACGGTGATCGTTGGTCACTCTTTCAGCGCTGCCGTTGCGCTGGGTGTTGCATCGCAATACCCGGGATCTGTTGCCGGCATTGTGCTTGTTGGCGGTGTGGTATCTGAAAGTGGCAAATCATTTCTATCCAACCTCCCCCTGCCCATGCGTGCTTTTCTTGGCACCTACATCAGACTTTCCCGCAAAGGGGTCAAACTCCCGGCATCGCTTATTGAGGCTGAATATTGTAATGACTTGCCGGCAACAACCAGAGACAACGTATTGTCAAATATCACCCCTGAAGTGCCGCGGTATTATCTAGACAAACTCGATTGGCACCTCCCTTCAGACATCCCATGCCACTATGTAAAACTGCTCCAGGACACGAGTTTGAGTCTGCCCCAGCAGGACCAGTTTGGAAGCCGGCTACCCGGCGCTTCAGTCGAGACTTTGCCTACCGGGCATTTGCCCATGCTCGCCAAGCCCGAGCAAACGGCATTGCTCCTAAACCGGCTGTGCAACCAGATGCTCGACGTAACCCAATCCCCCGCGATGGCCATCTAGCTGCCAACAACGGTATTCGGTGAGAGACTACAATTGCATAAAACGTATTCTCCGCGTCTCAATTACGCATTTTGAGCCACCAGATCATGGTTTCGGTAACAAGTTCGGGCACTTCGTGGTGGGCCCAGTGGCCAACGTTTGGAATGGTGACCAGCGTATAATCCTTGTCCAGCCACTCCCAGGTATTGTTTAGGCCATGGTGATGCAACGCCTTATCGTCGAGTCCGTGAAACTGTAGTACCGGCACCGTGACATTGGGCATTTCAGGGGGCGCTGCCTCAACGTCTACCCTCGGGTAATTTTGCCGGTAGTAATTCATCATCCCGTTAATACTTGAATTGGAAAAGGCTTCCGTATACCGGGCCCGCGATTCGTCATCCTGGGTTACAATGCCGGCCAGTATTTCAGGCGACAAATTTTCGTGGGAATTGGGTTGTTGGAAATTCCTCGCGTATTGCGAATTGGCCTGTTGTTCAGGATTATTCGCCAGTTCACGTGTAATGCCTCGTGGGTGGGGTAAGTTGACAATCACCAATTGCTCCGCCATCTGTGGCAGGGCCATCACAAAATTCCAGGCTATGACCCCACCCCAGTCGTGCCCCACAATGATGGCCTTTTCCTCACCTTCCGCCTGTATGACGGCGGCAACATCTTGCACAAGCAGGCGCATGTCGTAGTCTTCCTGCTTTTCTGGCTTGTCACTTTTGTTGTACCCCCTCGTATCGAGTGCTACAACACGGTAAGTATCTTTTAATGCCTCCATCTGGTAATGCCATGAGTACCAGTAGTCGGGGAAGCCATGGATAAAAACGATGAGCGGCCCCTCACCCATGGCGGCGTAGTGAATTTTAACGCCATTGTTGTCAGCGTATTTGTGTTCAACGTCGTCAGTTGCTCCGGCTGTTTGCACCGCAAACGCACGCATCAGCAAACACAAGATACTCATCGTTGATAATCGGCTAACCATATTGAAAGACATGCGCTTGGCTTTGGGAATTATGGGAATCACTGCCAAAATGTACGGCCAGTCCCTCTGGCGATCAACAATCAATGTCTAACATTAATCCCCCGTCTTCATGACTTCATTTAAGGAATACGTAGCATCCAACAAGGAGGCATGGGAACGTACAGCAAACAAGTACGAAGCCGACATCGAGCAAGACGTCGCCTTCCTGCGCAACGGCGGGATAAACCAACTCGAAGCTGAACGGCGGATTCTTGGCGACCTCGCAGGTGTACAATGTGCCATTCATCTGCAGTGCTCTCATGGGCTCGACGCCCTATCGCTCTTAAACATGGGCGTTCGGGAAGTGGTAGGCGTAGACATCAGCAAAGAAATGTTAGGGCAGGCGCAGCGTAAATCCGAAGCCCTTGGGGCGCCGGCGCAATGGATAGAAAGTGATGTACTTTCTGTGCCAGCGTCACTCAACCACACCGCAGATCTCGTATACACAGGCCGCGGCGCCCTGCCCTGGGTACATGACCTGGATGCATGGGCGGGTGTTGTTGTCCGATTGCTAAAGCCGGGCGGACGCTTGTTTGTGCACGAAGGCCACCCGCTCACCTGGGTGTGGCATCCGGAGGCAAATACCTACCAACTGGATCCAGGTGGCCGCGGGTATTTCGACACGCGCGCACGGCCCAATGAAGATTTTCCGGCAGCGGCCACTGCGCAATACACCCCGGAAGGCGAGGCAGTACCAACAGCCTGGGAATGGCAATGGACCATCGGCGAAGTGGTGACCGCCGTAGTGAAAGCCGGCTTGTTGATTGAGCACCTTGAAGAGCACGCTGATCACTTCTGGGACCAGTATCCAGATGTCGCCCCAGAGATGTCGGCACGACTGCCCCACACCTATTCACTGCTTGCCCGCGTACCCGGACCTTAATTCTTGAAATGTAGGTGAGCCAGGATAACTAGTGCTATCGGTGTGCATCCGATAGCGATACCTGTGGACGCCAGTCAGACGCGCGCTCAAAATCATCATTAGCAGCCCGCCAATTAACGCAGCGTCTGAATTTTAATAAGTCAGCGTAATCCACCTGCGGTAATTCATCTCTTCTGTTGCCGCACTAAAAAACAATGAGCCTATTCAAGGTGGACCCGTGTGTAGGAAAGTGAACAAACCAACATATCCCTTCTGTCGCTCTTATTGTATCACTTAATCCTACATCAAAATGAAAACTGTAGCAAAACTGGCACTCGTTCTATTCACATTCATCGTAGCACCAAATCTCGCTTGGGCCCAGACGGATACCTCAATGGTTGTCACAAGTATTGGCAATGTCGGTATCGGCACGGTAAATCCGGAACACATGGTTCATGTATTTGGCACGGGGTTCACCACATTGAATCAGCCCATTTTCAAAGCAGAAACCAATGGCGGTCAATTTGGCCCGCAGTTGAGACTAAAACACAATGGCCCTGACGGGCAAGATTGGTTGCTTGTCTCAGGTGGCTCGGGCAATGCCCAGGTACAAGCCGGAAACCTTGGCTTTGTTATGGAGGGTGCTGCGCCGAGCATGGTGCTCAATTCAAATGGAAACATTGGCGTTGGCACCAACAGCCCGCTCTGGGATATCACCGTCCAGGAAGCATCACCCTTCGGCACGTGGCTGGCCCTGGCCAATACCTCTGATGGAGGCAATACGTGGTCTGCCATTTCAAGCGGATCAGGCAACACAGAAGGCGCCGGCAAGTTTCTGATCAGGGATGAAGCCGCGAATGCCGCAAGGCTTACCATCGATGCTGCCGGCCAAGTTGGCATTGGCAATGTTGCACCGTCTTCTTCCCTCGATGTTGGGTCTTTCTCTACAGCAAGAGACAACCACATTACAACAAAAGTCGCTGGGGGCAACCGATTCCGCACTGGACTCCAGATGTTGGCGTTCAACGAAGAGATCGGCTACACCGTTGAATACGATGAACGCGGTGCCGGGCAAGGTGACTTTGTACCAGCCTTTGTTATCAAGCAGGTAACGGACGACCCCGAAGGACTACCCGCGCTTGTTATTCGCGGCCCTAATTTCATCGGATTTGGCGGCGTTCGGGTGCCTAACCATCCGTTGGAAATGGCAAGTGGCGCTCACGTGACGGCTGGTGGTGTATGGACAGATGCCAGTTCTCGCGACCTCAAGGAAAACATCAACGATTTGTCCGCTGACGAAGCCCTGGCAACACTCTTGCAGCTCAATCCTAAGCAATACAATTACATCCGTGACGAGCATGAGACCTACCTCGGCTTTATTGCCGAAGACGTACCAGATCTCGTAGCCATGAACAATCGCAAGAGCCTGAGCTCTATGGACATCGTGGCTGTGCTGACCAAAGTTGTACAGCAGCAACAAGCGCAAATTGATGAATTGAAAGCACGCGTAAACGCGCATTACTAGTAGATCCGGAATATTTTCTTACACCCAACTAGGTTTAGCTATGTATACACAAACCTTAAAACCTGCAGCGGTGAGACGAACCCTAACGGTTACATTTTCGGCGCTGGCGTTGTGCGCATCGTTGTTATTGAGCGGATCTTTGAATGCTGCCTATGCACAAGTGGAAATCAGCAACCAGTCCCTTGCCGGCGACGATCAGTTCTCAGATGCAACCTCCATCCTGATTGGACCGGAAGTAACCATCGAAGCTGACGCAACGGTAAGTTTCAATGCACCACTGGTAGGGTTCATTGGCCCGGTTAGCATTGAACGCAATGCTACGGTAGCCGTGACGCCAACCGTAATATCCGGGGTTTCCAACGAAGATGAAGTTGCCGGTGGTATTCCGGTGGACTTCAGCGTTGAGCAAAACTTTCCAAATCCATTTTCAACGTCAACACAGATCAATTACGCGCTCCCAAAATCGGGACACGTAACGATAGAAGTCTTCAATCTGCTAGGTCAGCGGATCAGTACGCTCCATGCAGGAACGCAAAGCGCTGGAGAATACGCTGTGACCTGGAATGGACGCGTGGAGAGCGGAAGCAAAGCACCCGGAGGCATCTATCACTATCAAGTTGTGATAGATGGACGCCGCATTAGCAGGCAAATGGTACTCATTCGTTAACCCACACAATCATGCCAGTCCACTAAATTGGATTCTTCTGGCAGAGGGGCCATCTGACTTTTAGCAACTGGCATTTTTTAAACCCGGCAGACCCACGGATCCTGTCGGGTTTATTGATTTATACTACTGGAGCGTGCACATTCCTCCTGTAACCCAGCCGGCGCCCTGGCGTAGTCAGACAAAAGCAAAAAACCGAATACCTGAATGAACAACCTCCAGAACCTCAAATTCCACAGGATCCAGCGGCACTTGACCCAGGAAAGCCTCGCCGAGTTGTCAGGGATTTCCATTCGGACCATTCAACGCATGGAGAAAGGCCTTTCAAATGGCAGCCCACACTCGATTAATGCACTCGCCCAGGCGCTCCAGGTTGACAGCATGGAAC
>JBCCIM010000238.1 GCA_039111535.1 Bacteroidota bacterium
AAATTGGACGGTAGGCCAACTCCTTTCAACATACAGCAAAACCCACACCTCCTCAGTCGACCTATTGCTTTTCAACCGACATTAATTGTTGATGGTACGCTTCAATTCTCGCGTGTGCATTGGTATCTACCAATAAAATAGCCACCATCATTGCAATGGTTACAATGCCGATGGCGCGCCAGATTGGCTTGTCGACAAATACGATCAGCAATGCAGCGGCTACAATAATAAAGGGAATGACTTTAAATACGATGTTTTGGTATTCTTGCATCGTTTTCTCCGCTCGCACTATTTCTGATTGCACAAACGCTGTTGCATCGTGCGCATAGGCTCCTGGAAAATTGGCGAGCCTTGATTTGTTGGAGTAAATCAGCCCTATGCCGATAACCAGCAGTAACGCGCCGGCTACCAATGTCGGCACAGTAAATACCTTCGCTACCTCGGTTTTACCCCATTGCCAGAACCCAAGGCTGCCCAACAAAAAGAGGATGCCAAAAAGGATGAAAAACGCTGACGAAAACACTTCAGCTTTTGCCCAATCGGTTGCTATTTTGAGAATGTCCATACCATCATTTTTTTGTTTATCTCGACGCGCTGGCTCATAAATTCCATTTAAAGCCGGTCTCCTTTTCTGATAACGCCCACAGCTTTTCTGCTACAGGTTTATCCTTCGCGTGTGGCTCCAAGTTACACTCGCCAACCGGACCTGTCCAATAGCCGCGTCCTGTAGGGCCGTAAAACCCTTTTTGGTCCAGGTCTGGTTCTGTAGCACACATCAACTCAGGGTAAGCGCCTTTCTCTGCGGATTGCACAAATGGAGACAGCGTCATCAGATACCAAACAAACCGCATCATTAAACTACCACTTGTTGTAATCAACGAGGTGGACGAGGCGCCTGGGTGGCAGGCGTATACCTGCACATCGTTCTTACCGGCTTTTTTCAATCTATCCTGCAATTCATAAACCGCCATGATCTGCGCCAATTTACTCTGGCTGTAGACATTATTGGCGTGGTAGTTCTTGTCCCAGTTTATATCATCGAACTGGATGGTTTTTATGCCCAGGTTATACCCCATACTACCCACAACCACAATGCGGCCTTTCGATTCTTCCAGCCGTGGGTGGAGCAACCCTTGTAGCAGGAAATGGCCGTAGTGGTTCACGCCTAGCTGGCTTTCAAAACCGTCAACGGTGAACTGCTGCTTGGGCACCTGGGCAATGGCGGCGTTACAGATAAGCGCATCAATGCGAGGCAGCGTCTTAAGGACCTCATCCGCCGCTTTTCGCACAGAAGCCTGTTCCGCCAGGTCCATTTGTATAAACAACACATCTGCATCACTGCCAAGCTCCTGTTTTAACGCCGCGATGGCGTCAGCTGATTTTTTAGGATTACGGTTCAGCATCACTACTTTTGCCCCTTTGGACAACAGTATCTTCGACGCTTCGAATCCTGTTCCACTGTTAGCACCCGTGATGAGGTAGGTCTTCCCCTCAAGGGAGCTTATGCGCTCCGGGGTCCAGCCCTTGGATCCAAATCTATTTGTGATAGCCATGTTTTACGTCTTTTTTTGCACGTTGATGATCTGTTCAACAACTTCTGCGTCTCTGCCAGTCCAACAATCTCCTGACCGGAAGTAACGATAACTCTCACAGCCGCGTAAAACCAGACTAAATAGTCGCTAAAACATGCCTAATTGTATCGCATCTATTGTGATGCGTGATTTACCGGGGTATCTTTGTTGTATGAGCCAACATCAAATAAAGACCCTCATCGAGAACAACGCCTCCGAAGAGGGCATGATAGAAACCGGGATAACGGGGGTGCAACTCTTCCGCGTTACCGAGTCGATGCGCTGTGCCCCTGCTGTCTACGAGCCTTCTGTAGTAGCTATTGTGAGCGGGACCAAGGAAGCCATATTGAATGGCAAGTCTTATAAATACGACAGCAGTCAATACATGTGCTGCACCATGTCGATGCCAGTAGAAGCCGGCACGCCCGCTGCTTCGCCAGACAACCCGTTGCTCGGCGTGTACATCGCGCTGGATACGCGCATGATGACTGACCTGGCAATTGAGATGGAAAGCGCAGCAGGGGCCATTCGAACGCCCAAGGGTGGCCCCCTCCCACCCGGGATTGCACTTGCTCCGTGGGATCATGCATTTTCTGGGGCGCTGTTGCGGCTCCTACAATTGGCAGATAGTCCGGCCGATGCAGCCGTACTCGGGAGCAGCCGGCTCCGGGAAGTCTACTACGCCATTTTGAAGGGCAGCGCTGGCGATTCCGCCAGGCGCGCCTTTGGCGTGGGCAATGAAATTGCGCGAGCCATTGCGTATTTGTCAGCCCGCCTCGAAGAGGCAGTCACCATCGAAGACATGGCTGAGCAAATAGGCATGAGCCGTGCCGTGCTGCACCGCAAGTTCAAGCAGGCCACCTCGATGTCACCCATTCAGTTTGTGAAGTCAATGCGGCTCAACAAAGCGGCCATGCGAATTGCCGGAGGCATGAACGTGAACGAAGCAGCCATGGAAGTGGGCTACGTGAGTTCCTCTCAATTCAGCCGGGAATTTAAACGGATGTACGGCCAATCGCCAAGGCAATGGAGCCAGGCAAGGCAACTGCCGGCAGGAATGGCCTAAGGCAATATGATCGGTCTAGGACGCATCCTGTATTTTTTGAATCAGCACGCTGATTTCCGTGGTTCTTTGCATGAGCGGCGCTTGTCTGTCCTCAATTCTACCCATCCGCCAGTAGTGCAATGCAAGCAGATTGGCAAACTCCAACTCATGCAAAACAGGCCTGGGATCAACGGCTTTTCTGGCCTTGTAATACTGGGGATTGTCAGGGTTCAGGTAGTATTCGAATTCTTCCCACGACATCCACTTAGCCGTGTAAGGATAGTATTGCGTTGAAAACTCTCGAGACCATTCATCTTCCTCGCGGCCCAATTCTTTAAGCGCTGTTGTCCACCGGCCAATGGCTCGCCTCAGGTCAGCATCCGAAATCAGCCTCAAATTACCCGAGCTTCTTAATTCATCAATCACGTCAGTTTGTACAGGGCATCTAACCACGGCACCGACACTACCAAGTAACCATGTTGCACTTTCTATCGCCAGATTTGAATAGTCTGCCCCTGTCAGGGTCCTTAGCGAATCTGCAGCGCGAACAAGATTACCTAGCTCAGCTTGACAGCCGCTGACGATTTGCGCATTCGCTGTCATCTCGTCGAGCACAGTTACAAGAATGTCCGCGGCCTCTTGTTGCGTTTGCCGTTCTATATTCCAGTTGTTGACCTGTAAAGCGATGAGGATGCCCAAAACCACTAGAATGATCTCACCAAACGCGTAAACCAGATATTTCCTGAGTTCTCCTTCCTGAAGGAGTTTTTTGCGTAGCTTCCGAAAGAATCCAATCATATAACAGCAGCCTGGGTTTGTCTAGCCACAGCAAAGTAGTGAGAGAAAGGAAATTATTCCCTATCGTGTATCTGATAATTCAAAAAACTTTTCAGTAAGAAGGCTATGGTCCCTCTCAGAGAACGCCCCAAGGGTACCGGCGCTTATCCTTGCCCAAACTGCCGGCATCTCATCTCGCCCGAAAATCATACCTGCTTCAACTGCCAGGAAGAAAGGAAAACGCAGCGTGCGCTCATGATAAAACAGTTGACCTCGGGCGGTCGTCCCTTCTTTATTATAGCATTTTTGGTAGCACTGGCGATGGCGCTATATGTCATGCTGTATGCAGGATGAGAAGAACGCCGCAAAACAACACCAAGTTTAGTCATGTTTGACAAATCTGCTGAACTTTACGACCTCATTTATGCCCAGTTCAAAGACTATGCGGTTGAGGTGCAGCAAATCCACCACCTGATCACAGATCACATGCCGGCAGCCAGAACTATCCTCGATATCGGCTGCGGGACCGGCGAGCATGCCCTCCATTTGGCTGCGCAATTTGGCTACCACGTTGACGGGATTGATATAGAGCCAGGTTTTGTAGAAATCGCCAGGGGTAAACATCCAGGTGGTCAGTTTGCAGTAGCAGACATGAAAGGCTTCAACCTGGACAAACGTTACGATGTGCTGCTCTGCTTATTCAGTTCGATCGGCTATATGGACGGACTGGAAAGCCTGCACGAGGCCATGGCCTCTTTCAAGGCACACCTGAAGCCTGATGGCATTTTGATTATAGAGCCGTGGTTCGCCCCGGGGTACCTGACCGACAAGAAAGTATTTTTGCACAGTTCAGAGACGGAAGATCTTAGCGTAAGCCGTATGAGTTATACGGAGCTAAAAGACACTACATCGATTTTGCACTTCGAGTACCTCCTTGGCAATGCAGAGGGGATCACTTCGTTTAGTGAAAAACATCAGCTGACACTGTTTACAAAAGCGCAGATGATGGACAGCTTCATTGCAACAGGGTTTGAGGTGACGCACCAGGAAGGCGGCCCAAGCGGACGCGGCATTTATGTGGGGCAGGCAACCAAGTAAAAAGGTTATGCTGCCCTCAAATCCCTATAGATTAAAGCTCAGTCACAAGTAGCGCTGCAACCATTTCCATTAAGCTAGCATCAGCCGGCCCCGGTGCGTAATCTTTGATAACCTTGCCCTCGCGGTCGATCAGGAAATAACGCGGGACGTATTGGATGTTATACATCTCAAACTGCTTCGACACAAACTTATTAGACACGCGGTAGCTGGTTGTTACAGCATCAGGAAGCAACGTGTCAGCTGCCGCCTGCCAGTAATCATGTTTTTCATCGATCGAGACGTACAGGACAACAGCTTCTTTCCCCGAAAATGAATCCTCCAGAGCGTGTAACTCGGGCATCGCCTGAATGCAAGGACCACACCAGGCGGCCCACCAATCCACATACACAACCTTGCCGGCATGCATGGCAAGTACTTCAGAAAACGTTTGAGTAGAGCCATCGCGGTCTTCCAGTATAATCTCCTCTTCTTCGCCGGCATCCATAGCATATTCCGAAGTGATGTGGTTAACCATCGTCGTATCAGAAACAAATTCCTTGAACTTGCTCAAATACCGAAACCGATAGGCAACCGGATATTGCTCCATAATGCCTTTCAGGTCATCCATAAGCAGCGACTCTTTCACCTCCTGCGACAGCCATTCAGCCGCCAGGGTAGAGTCAAATTTAATGGGGTAATCCGGATACCGTAAACCGGACCCGTCGTAGGTCTCGGTCACAGTTGGTATTTGAAAACGATACGCCATGTAATCGCTCAGCGCATACTTCATGCTTCCCATGAATGCCAACGCCTCGATACTTAGTTGTGGAATATAATCAGCTGACTGGATTCCATCCATCTCCCCCACTGCCTCGGCTGCCGGCTGATTAACGTATCGATCTACGCGCTCCCTTTTCATGTCCCGGTCCATCAACCTGAAATAATTGATGGTTTTGTGATAGGTAAACGCTTCCTCTGAGATTAGCGATGCGTTGAAGAGCGAGTCGAGAAAGATATTCTCGCGCATTGTTTCGTCCAGGTCCTGCTGGGTGACACTGGTCACATGGTTCAGGAAGTTTGCCTCCTCTTCTTCCTTGGTCCAGTTCGGGTCAAACGCAAACTCAAACATGTAGAGTCGAACCGGCACCTTACGTTCATACATTTCCTCCCACGATGCCAGGTTATAGTTTAAATCATACGGCAGCACCGCTCTATTGAGTACTTCGGCGTGGGGTTTAAACCTGTCGTATGTAAACCGCACCGTATCACCTTGCTGCACAATGAAGTGAAGCAGCGAGTACGTCACAGGGCCATCTTCATCATCCTGATAAGGATAGGTATGCGTTAGTTCAAGTACCTCCCGGTTTGTAAAAATGGTAAGCGTATCGCCGGTCTGATTGGGCCGGAGGCTCCGTTTAATCCGATGGTCGTCTACATACTGCGCGATGCCTTCGGGCAGGTTCTGTCTGAAATCCGGATGTGCGCCAAAGATGAGGGAGATTGCGCCAGGTTTTTCTTCGGGTGCAACGTCGGGTTTTGGTGCGCAGCCGACAAGGAGGACCAAGAGACACAGGTATCGCATATGGGCATTCAAGTGTGACAAAGGGTACAAGTTATG
Source organism: Bacteroidota bacterium (assembly GCA_039111535.1). Lineage (NCBI taxonomy): Bacteria > Pseudomonadati > Bacteroidota > Bacteroidota bacterium. The sequence continues at coordinate 6,089 of JBCCIM010000238.1, forward strand.
TTTTTACCAGTTGGTAATGCATAACCGACTACCTAAATAGAGTCTTGAGAATGGGTTTTGTTGTTTTTTTGACCAGGCTTGCACACCATCGATGTGAACATACTGTCTGGATATGTCGTCATATGTTATAGGCAAACATTCCTTCCCCGGCTACTGAACTTGCGTTTCCGATGAGATACCTGGCTTTGATATTTCTGTTACTCGGCTGCACGGCAAGCCAGCCAACGAATAATACTTATGCATCGTCCGAGGGTTGTGACAATCCCAATTGTGATCCGGAGCTGACCTTAAAGATAACGCATGGTTTTGTCGACCCGGTTACAAACAGTTATACGCTCGCGGGATATGTCTATGGCTATATCAACGGTGAAACGCAGGGATTGGCAAATGCACGCGTGTTGTTTAATGCAGTAGAGGCCATGGCTACCGATGCTGATGGCTACTTCCACGTGCAAGGAGAGGATGCCAAACAATCCATAAAAATCTCTCATGTCGGATTTAAAATCCATAGCGCCCCGGCAGCTCAAATTGTGCACAACTTTTTGCTAGAATCCTCTCGATAGAAATGGAGCATGTCTTTTCGCCAGATCACAGTGTCTGGCTTAGATACCTACACTTCGCTTTAAAACATAAACCCTAATGGCTCATTGGCTTTTAAATGCCGGCCGCGTTGCTGCACTTGCTGTGCTGCTGTGGACCAGTGGTTGCACGCCTGCACGAGAAATTTCGGTATATCCCGACAGCGCCGGGTACACGGTGAACAATCAGGATCCATGCAAGACATTATGAAAACCAGGAAGCAACTTTACAGGTAGGAATTGTCAGTTTCCTGGCTGTCGGGTTTGCTACCCTCCGCCTTGCGCATGAAAGACATAAACCCGTACGATATGTGTTGATTCACCAGGGATAGGTGCGTTCACGATCCCCTTAAATCATTAGATTTGCCTCATCTTTCCTTTCACCTGCCTGCAACCGCTCCATGCCTGACAACGCCTCCCCGAAATTTGCAACAGCCCGTGTTGGTGCATCTGGAATCATAACCGATCTTGAAGTCCGGGCCCATCAATTTAAATGTGATGAGACAGAGGCCTATGGCGGACAAGACCAACACCCTGATCCCTACGACTACATCCTGTCTGGTTTGGCAGCCTGTGTAGCCATTACCTTGCGCCAGTATGCTGACCGGCACAACCTTGCCCTGGCCGGCGCAGAAGTGCAGTGCAGCTATAACAAGATCAACAACGCAACAGGACACAAGAAAGACAAGATCACCAAGTCCATCAAACTCATAGGCAACCTCAGTCCGCATGACCAGGCCCGTTTGATGCGTGCAGCCCAATGTCCTGCGCACAGGATGTTGGACCGTGGCATTGAAATCGAAACCATCGAATCCTAACAAGGTGCTTCACAAGATTTAATGGCACACTTGGATTATATTAGCATTGCCTTACATCCAGCCCCTGCCACTTTAGCCACCTAACACCAGCCTCTCCTTATGCGCCTGCTCCTTTTCTTTGCTCTCATCCTCAGCGGATGCACCCAGCAACTCCCCCCGACATCACAAGCTGTTGATGGGTGGACCATGGCGGCGCCAGACGAAGCGGGATTTAACCCTGCATTGATAGCGGAGACCATCACATTCATTGAGGAAGACGAGCACGCTGACTTCAGCAGTCTGGTTGTTGCGAGAAACGGGGCGCTTGTTGTTGAGCAATACTTCAACGGACACGGCCCCGACTCACTGCGCGACATGCGGTCAGCCGGCAAAAGCATTACCTCAGCGCTTGTGGGCATCGCGATAGAAGAAGGCTTTCTCCCCGGCATCGATACGCCGGCGCTGCCTCTCTTCCCCACTTACAGCCCAGTTGCCAACGACGGCGCAGACAAGCAGGCCATTACCATCAAACACCTCCTCACGATGACTTCCGGCATTGATGCTGACGCTGATGATGACACGTCCCCCGGCTATGAATCCAAAATGGAAGTAACACCCGACTGGGTCCGCTTTGTCCTTGACCTCCCCATGGCACGGACTCCTGATACCGGCTGGACCTACTCTTCTGCCAGTTCTTTTCTTGCCGGCGCTGCTGTTGAAGAGACCTCAGGACTAACCCTCGCAGCGTTTGCTGAACAGTGGCTTTTTGGTCCACTCGGCATCGATGACTACTACTGGGCCCAAACCCCCAGCGGACGCACCGTGGGCCAGGGCAACCTCTATATGCGCGGACGAGACATGGCCAAGATCGGCCAGCTTTACCTCGATGGCGGACGCTGGCAAGGCCGGCAGGTGCTGCCCGAGGCCTGGGTTGAAGCATCCGTTGGAGCGCTGTACCCTGTCCCATGGAATGGCTATGACGGATACGGCTACTCATGGTATACGCATACACTTGAAGTAGATGGACGGGCATTCAACTACTTCTTTGCCTCAGGCAATGGCGGCAATAAAATCTACGTTTTCCCCAACGAACAGATGGTTGTTATCACCCAAAGCGCAGCATACAATACGCGCTATGGCCAGGGGCGCTCGTTCGAGATACTCAGACGCGTACTTGCAGCTGTAGTCTAGCGAAATTGTCCATCAATAGACCACTGTTTGCCATTGATGGTATTTTACTTTTGATCTGCACCCGTAGACATGAAAGACTTTTCTCCGC
>JBCCIM010000239.1 GCA_039111535.1 Bacteroidota bacterium
CCATTTCCAGGGAATGTGAGGGCGAAATGCCGGTGGCATAGTCATCAGTGCATGATTGAGGATAGGCATTTTTGTGGCCAGTAGTGAGCCCGGATTTACGGCGTAAAATATCGGACCATTTGGTTTGACGGCCTCAGCCATCGTTCGTGTCCACATGGTGATTGCCAGTTTGCTCTGGGCATACGCTTCGCCTGCCTGGAGCTGGATTTTGCCAGTCATTGCTTCCAGGTTCACAGGTGATTGAGCGGCTGACGAAAGGTTGACGACGCGTCCATCAGCATGCATCAGCGGCAAGAGGCGCTTCGTCAGCAGGTACGGCGACAGGGTGTTAACCACAAAGCGGATGTCGAGCCCTGAAGCAGTAGTTGCTGACGGGGCGCGGAAAACGCCAGCATTGTTGATGAGCACGTCCAAATTAGTATGCTGCTCAATCACAGCTTTTGCAAAAGCTTCAACTTCTGCCAGTACAGACAAGTCGGCGGTATAAATTTCTATCTGTCCCGTTTCAGGTCGCTCAGAGAGGGCTTTTTGCAATTTTTCCAGTTTGACTTTGTTGCGGCCGTGGAGTAGCAAGGTGTGGCCTTGTTTTGCGATTTGATGTGCCGCCTGAAGGCCGATGCCGTCGGTTGCTCCTGTTAGTAGTATGGTCTTTAGCATGATGTTGGTTTGAGGGTATTGGGTTTTAAGTTGCAGGGAAGTGGGGCAGGATCTCTTTCGCAAGCCGGTGCATGGTTTCTTCGATATCTGCCTGGTTGAATCGCAGGTTTACAGCAACGTGGTTGATGCCAATTTTCTCGAGTGATTTCAAATAGGCGCGCAAGAAATCTGTGCCCAATCGAAAGCCAAGGTGGATTGGTTGAGGTTTTGTGGCCGGATCTTCAGCGAGGTCGACATAAAGGGGTTGCATCACCGGTTGTGGCGACCTACCAGCCGCTTTGACCTTCAACCGCCAGTCATGCACAATCTGTGCCTGTAAAGCGAGGTTGCGTGGGTAAATCATCCAGCCGTCGCCATGCTCAGCGATCCATTCAGGCGTTTGCTGGCTGCCTCCCGTAATGAGCAGGGGCAGTTTGCCGGCAGCTGGTTTGGGGAGCATGTCCATGTTGCCGGCAAGCTCGCCGAACGTGTTGGCATACACGGGTGCTTCCGTACTCATTTGCCTGATGTAATCATAACTCTTCCTGAACAGGGCACCTCTTTCTGCAAATGGGATGTTGAGGGCAGGATACTCCTGCGGGCGATCGCCGGAGGCTACGCCCAAAAGAAGCCGGCCGTCCGACAAGGTATCTGCTGTTGCCGCTGCTTTTGCAACGTGTGCCGGGTGACGTAGCGGCAAAATAACGCTGGCAACACCGAGGGCAATGTCTGTTGTTTGGCTGGCCAGGAATCCCAGGTAGACAAAAGGGTCGAAAGGTTGGCCGGCGTCACCAAACGAAGGCACATTAAACGGTACGTCTCTGAGCCACACGGCTGGAAAGCCAAGGGTTTCTGCAAGCTGTACCCGTTCCAGGTGCCGGGTCATAGGGGGTACAGGTGTTGTCGCATACTGTTCGATGGGTACCACCAGGCCTATGGTCAGCCGCCCTTGATGGAAAGTTGCGTTGTATCCTTTGTTAATGGATGGGAAGCCTTTATGTTGAGCACTGTTGTGCATGAGGGGTAAGCTGTTGAATTCGAGGATAAATGGTGTACTTATGGGACGTCTTTTGATGAAAATCCATCAAGCACTTGCTTGCCTATGACGCGCCCGCCTTCCTGTATCTCATGCGCTTTTTTCAGGGTCTCTGCACTAAGGTTGCCAAGGTGGCTGGTTACCGTAGACACCAGGGTGCCGTTGTCAAGCATTTCAGATACCCGGTTCAAAAGCACGTGTTGTTTCTCGATGTCGTCTGTTTGAAACATTGAGCGGGTAAACATAAGCTCCCAGCTGAAAGTGAGGGCTTTGCCTTTACCGGGTTTGATATCCAGCGTCTCCGGATCGTCGATAAACACAACATGTCCACGAGGCTTGATGAATTGCAGGACTGATGAAAAATGCTGATCGGTTGCGTTTAAAGAGGCTACATATTTGGGTGTGATGCCAAGCACTTCGAGCTGGGCTGTTAGCGACTCGCGATGGTTGATGACATGGTCAGCCCCCATTTTCTGGGTCCAGGCTGTCGTTTCTGGGCGAGATGCCGTAGCAATTACTGTAAGGCCAGTAAGTTTTTTGGCAAGCTGAATGAGGATAGATCCAACACCGCCGGCACCGCCTATAATCAGCAGGCATTCTCCATTGCCGTCACCTTCCTTGAATGCAAAGGCATCAAACAGGATCTCCCAGGCGGTAATAGAAGTGAGGGGCATGCCGGCAGCTTCAGCAAAGTCCATCGAAGCTGGCTTTTCCCCGACAATCCGTTCGTCAACTACATGGAATGCCGCGTTGGTACCCGGTCGGGTGATATCGCCGGCGTAGAAGACAGGGTCTCCTATTTTAAAATTGCGCACATCGGTGCCCACTGCGGTCACAATACCTGCTGCATCGTACCCTAAAATAGCCGGCGTATCGCCTGGGGGTTTGTTTGCACGCAGTTTTACATCTACCGGATTAACAGATATGCCGCGAACGTCAACCAACAGATCACGCGGGCCTGGCGTTGGTTGCTCCGCGTCGAACTCATATAGGGCATCGGTAACGGTGATTGGGCCGGCTGCTTTATATCCTATTGCTCTCATGGGTATCCAATTGCTTTTTGAAAGACTTGATTTCTAAACCTGTGCGGTTAAATTAAAACTTGCCGTACGATACGGAGGAAGCATCGATTTTTACAAGTACCCACAAATATGTGGTGTACTTACAAAAATGTAAGTATTGGAAAATCAGATTGATTATGGCGCAAGAGAAGAAAAAGAATTTTGCATATCCTTTTGGTTGCTCTGTTGAAGCAACGGTATCTGTGATGGGCGGGCGGTGGAAGCCCGTGATCATTTTTAATCTCTTGAAGCACGACGTGTTGCGTTTTGGTCAATTCAAAAGAGAAATAAATGGCATCACAGAGCGTATGCTGACAAACCAGTTACGGGAGTTGGAAGCTGATGAAATTGTATCTCGTAAGGTGTATGCCGAGGTGCCGCCCCGTGTAGAGTATTCGTTAACCACGTATGGAAAAACACTGGAGCCGATTATGATGGCTATGCGCGAATGGGGCGCGGAGCACATGCTGGTAAAAGGCGATACCAATCAGACGGAAAGTAGTGTTTAAATTCTCCAGCCTTCAACGGGCCGAATGTAACTTGCTTCGTTTTATCTGTAGTGTAGATTTGTATGTACTTTAGGATCTGTCGTAGTTCGGTTGTAACCTCTTGCGCAAACTCGTTGTCGAGGCTGCCAAGCTAAAGTTTGATACGCAATCCCGGTACAGTAAATTCGCCATGCACCACCAATTTTGCTCCTTACGTATGCTCCTTTCTTGTCGAAGTGTTTTACCTCTTGCCTTTTTGATTTTTGTCAGTTTTATCAGTGGATGCCAGTCAGGGCAAACAGAGACTGATCCTGCAGATCAGACTGCGGACAGGATAAAACAGATGGAGGATAGCCTTTACCCGTCCCTTGTTGTCGCAGGAAAGGCACCAGAGACGCATACGTTGGCTGCGCGAATGGCGGAATTTAACGTACCGGGCTTGAGTATTGCGGTTGTTGAAAATGGTCGTATTGCCTGGGCCAAAGGGTACGGGTTTTCCGATGCGGAAGCTGGAACGCCGGTGACAACCTCGACACTTTTTCAGGCTGCTTCAATCAGCAAGCCAGTTGCCGCACTTGCTGCGTTACAAATGGTCGACGAAGGCAAGCTTTCTCTAGATGGAAACGTAAACGAGGCGCTGCAAAGCTGGTCGGTGCCCGAACATGAATTTGCAGCTACGGAGCAGGTGACGCTGCGCCGGCTGCTCAATCATACCGCCGGGACAACCGTGTGGGGGTTTCCAGGATATGTAGCGGATGAGGATGTGCCTTCAACAGTGGGTGTGCTTGCAGGTGACGGGAATACAGATCCGATAGAATTGTTTAAAACGCCGGGTGAAAGCTGGCAGTATTCAGGCGGAGGGTATACCGTTGCGCAACTGTTGATGGAAGAAGCGGCTGGCGAAACATTCCCTGCCTTGATGCAATCGCGGGTGTTGGGTCCATTGGAGATGTCGGAGAGTACTTTTCAACAACCTTTACCAGCTGCGCTACATGCAAATGCCGCCGCAGGTTATCGCCACGATGGAGATAGGGTTGTTGGTAAATGGCATACGTATCCGGAGATGGCCGCAGCCGGGCTTTGGACCACACCTTCCGACCTTGCTGCGTTTGTAGTAGCTATGCAGTCCGCCTTTGCCGGTGAAGAGGGAAGTGTATTGTCTGGTGAAACCACCGCGCAAATGATGAAGGCCGGGATGAACAACCAGGGCCTGGGGCCAGCCATTTCGGAAGATGGTGATTGGTTTATGCACGGCGGTGCAAACGAAGGCTTTCGGTGTTTTATGCTGGGGTCACTTGAAGGGGGCAACGGCCTGATCATGATGACCAATGGCGATAACGGCGGGGCACTTGTGGATGAAGTAAAGGTCACCATTGGGCGACTGTACGGCTGGGATGCGCTGGTCCCGGCGGAGAAGGTGGTTGCAGCTATTGGGTCTGAAGCTTTTGAGGCGGTGGCCGGTACGTATCGCTTTGATTTTGGCGAAGCCGTTTTCACGTACCAGGACGGAAAACTATTGCTTACCGCTACGTTTTTGGAGGGGGAAAATATTTTGTTGCCAGAATCAGCGTCCACGTTTTTCCACATGACCGAAGGAGATCAGTTTGAATTTCTGCTTAATGCTGACCGTGTTGTGGCGGTGCGTGTAAATGGTCAGGCCGTCGGTACAAAGAAATAAGCCAGGTGTCGCTATAATCGGCAATACGCTTTCCTGTAAAAACTAAAAGGTCTCGAACAGATGTTCGAGACCTTTTTTACGTAGTAGCGGGGGTGGGATTTGAACCCACGACCTCCGGGTTATGAGCCCGGTGAGCTACCAGCTGCTCCACCCCGCGATGTATTTTTTTGAAGTCACCATGCAACCCGCCAATTTTCATTCGGATCCCGATGAATTTAAAATATATTTGCTGCGAACTTTTGGGCACAACGTAGCGCCTTAATTCGTTCAGCAGTACCTTCGGTACTTGACGCATAAGCTTGAGACATCTGGTACCTGTTTAACCTTTGAACGCATACTTTTACATACATGGCGATCTTACATCCCTTTCGCGCCCTTCGGCCCGTGCCTGCAAAGGCATCGGAGGTAGCGTGTGTACCTTATGATGTCATCAATACCAAAGAAGCCCGGCAACTTGCTGCCGGCAAACCCCTCAGCTTTCTCCATGTGATCCGCCCTGAAATTGATCTGGATGCCGGCGTTGATATCCATGCTGATGCTGTATACGCAAAAGGGGCTGCCAATCTAACAGCCTACCGCAATAGCCATCATGCCATCCAGGAGGCCCGGCCGGCGCTCTATGTTTACAGGCTGATTATGGATGGCCGCTCCCAAACGGGCGTCTACGGGTGTGTGGCAGTGTCGGATTATGATAGCAATGTCATCCTGAAGCATGAAAAGACGCGGCCGGACAAAGAGGCTGATCGTACTAAACATATTGTTACCCAGCAGGCCCATGCAGAGCCCGTGATGGTCACTTTCCGTGATCATGGTGCGGTACAGGAAATTATTGAGGAGACCCAGGCCAGCGAACCCCTATATAATTTCAAAGCGCCAGATGGCGTACAGCATACCATTTGGCGGGTTGCTGAGACAGACGAATTAGTGGATGCCTTCGACGAGCTGGAAGAGCTTTATATTGCCGACGGCCACCACCGATGCAAAGCTGCCAGCCTGGCTGCTGATACATTGGCTGAAGGTAACAGGGTAGGGGCTGAGCGTAATTTCTTTCCAGCCGTACTCTTCCCGATGAGTGAGATGGCGATCCTTGCGTATAACCGCATTGTATACAAGTTGCCCAAAGGACCAGCGGCTTTCCTTGATGCTGTGCGTGATTCCCTGGGCCTTACTGAGACAGCAACGCCAGTACCGGCTGCTCCCGGGACAATATGCCTCTATGTTGACGAGAAATGGTACAGCACATCGCTGCCCGAAACGAAAAGAGGCAGCGTCGCTGATACCCTTGATGTGGCACGGCTGGGTGAGCACTTGCTGGAGCCGCTCCTCGATATTCACGACCCGCGGACAGATCCTAATATGTACTTCGTCGGCGGCATTCGTGGAACCGACGAACTGGAGCGGTTGGTTGATGGAGGCGAAGCTGCCCTGGCCATCTCCATGTACCCGACAAGCATTGAGGAGTTACTGGATGTATCAGATGCTGGCTTGTTGATGCCACCCAAATCCACCTGGTTTGAGCCTAAGCTACGCAGTGGCCTGTTGGTCCACCTAATGGATTAATGCATCCCCAGTTTACTTTTTGCAAGCTTGATGCGGCTAGCGTGATATAGCTGCAGCGCTCAGGCTATAGCAATGTTTTTCTATTCGACAATCTGATCCGCACCAAAGCGGTTTACTATACATACACACGTACGTTTGATTATGAGCACAACTCCCAACCTGCGTCGATATAATTTCTCTGCCGGCCCTGGTACACTGCCAGAAGCTGTACTGAATGAGGTGAAAAATGAAATCCCGGTCTATGAAGGCATTGGGGCTTCCGTGATGGAAATAAGCCATCGTTCGAATGCGTACACCGAGATTGCTGCCTCTGCCCGGACCCGACTCCGGAAATTGCTCGGTCTGGGCCGCGAATGGCACATCCTGTTTCTTACAGGGGGGGCATCCACGCAGTTTTATCAGGTGCCGCTGAATTTCCTGCCGGCTGATCGCAGCGCAGATTACCTCGTGACAGGTACGTGGTCTGTAAAAGCCGTGAAAGAGGCAAAAATGATTGGCGGTGTGAATGAAGCTGCTTCCAGTAAAGACCAAAACTTCTCCTATATTCCGCCAGTGGATGGCTGGCAACTCGACCCTGGTGCCGCGTACTTGCATTACACGTCAAACAATACGGTATCGGGTACCCAGTTTCATGTGGAACCGGAGGTGTCTGTACCACTGGTCTGTGACGCATCCAGTGATTTTCTGAGCCGCCATATGTCACTCGATCGGTACGGGTTGATCTATGCGGGCGCGCAGAAAAACATCGGTCCGGCCGGCGTAACCGTGGTGCTTGTTAACGACGAATTTCTGGCCACACGTAAAACCGGATTACCAACCATCATGGATTACGGCACGCATGCTGAGAAGCTGTTTAATACGCCGCCTGTGTTTGCTGTTTACATGGTAGAAAAAGTATTGCGTTGGCTCGAGGGGAAGGGAGGCATCGATGGCATTGAGCAGATTAATAAAGAAAAGTCGCGCCGGCTATACGGACGCATCGACGCCAATGACTTTTACCGTGGTACTGCCGCGGTCGATTCGCGCTCAATTATGAACGTCACGTTCCGGTTACCTTCTGAAGCATTGGAAGCTGCTTTTGTCGCCGAAGCTGCTGAGGCTGGACTTGAGGCACTCAAGGGGCACCGCTCTGTAGGCGGCATACGGGCATCCATTTACAATGCCTGTCCGCTTGTAGCCGTGGATGCGCTCGTATCGTTTATGGACGACTTTGAGCGGAAAAACGGTTGATACGTGGGTTCTTTAAGAAGAATCCTTGTTTACTATACAGAATGGTTGCTATTATGCCAGTGGACACGTTGGCTCCACCAGTTGCGTGTACACTGGAATTTCCCACTATTGATTCTCGCGCATAGACTGTATCGCTATGGCAGTAACTGTTGGCGTACCCCGTGAAACAACCGCAGGGGAGAACCGCGTTGCCCTGGTGCCGGACGTTGTTGGACGGCTTAAGAAAAAAGGGTTGGATATCCTTGTGGAAAAAGGTGCAGGTGATGCTGCATTTTATGATGATGCAGATTTTGAAGCACAGGGTGCTTCACTTGTCGATCGCAAGCAAGCCTTTGCAGCAGACATTGTCCTGAAAGTGCAGCCGCCCTCTGATGAGGAAATTGCATTGTTTAAGGCGCAAGGTGTGTATATCGGGATGTTGAGTCCGTTGGACCATCCGGGTATTTCAGCCGCCCTTGCCAAGCAGCAGGTAACTGCACTGAGTATGGAGTTGGTGCCACGCATTTCGCGTGCCCAGAAAATGGATGCCCTTTCTGCGATGAGTGCTGTTGGGGGATACCTGGCTGTACTGCGGGCCGCAAACGAATTACCCAAGTTCTTCCCGTTGCTCACAACTGCTGCTGGTACAGTAAAACCGGCCAATGCGCTAGTTCTTGGTGCGGGTGTGGCTGGGTTACAGGCGATTGCAACAGCCCGCCGGCTTGGCGCCCGGGTTGCGGCCTACGACATCCGTGACGCGGTAAAAGAAGAAATCCAAAGCCTTGGCGCTACCTTTGTTGAATTGGAGCTCGAAGCGCAGGATGACAAAGATTCTGGTGGATACGCAAACCCCCTCGCAGAAGAAACCCAAAAACGCCAGGTAGAATTGCTCGTCCCGCATATCGGGAAAGCAGATGTGGTTGTTACAACCGCATTGATTCCCGGACGAGCTGCGCCTTTACTGACCCCGGCTTCATCGCTTTGACAGCGTCTTCGG